>DAOWAQ010000001.1 GCA_030634505.1 Calditrichia bacterium | reverse complement strand
TAAAAAACATATATAAATCATCACCAACAGACCTTCTTACACTTGCAGTACCATCCCAGTAATCTGGTTCATAAATTGGATTTCTTCTTGTTACATATCCGGTTTTAGTCCAGTCATCAAATCCCCAGTTTTTTATAAACGATTCTTTTAGTCCAAGATCGATATTTATGTTTTGTGATTTCCATGCTGGAAGAAAATTTAATTGCTGATCTACACGCGCAAATTTATCTTCTTTTGGTCTTCCTATTAATAATTCAGTATTTTTTGTATCGGATGTAGGTGAACCAAATATATTATATTTAATCCAATCAACTCCCTCCTCGAATTCAGGCACACGCATAAACCACCAATCCCCGGCCTGTTGATAAACCCTTGCATTGTATCCATCCATCAAATCTTCCAATACTTCTCCGCAACTCATACCTTCGTATCGCTCGCAATCCACATAAGTTTGAAGTAATGGGGAGTTTGATGTTGAATGATTTTCTTCGAATACATTAATGCCTAGATGAACAGTTGGATCTCCTATTTTACCAAATATTTCCTGTAATATTACAACTTGATTTTGCATTCCGGTAAGTTCAAATGATATAGAATCCAACTCGGCTAATCCATCTCTTGCGGATATTATTGTCTTATATGGTGGTGCATCATACTTTTCTGTAAATAAATCCGGTATTATCCATCCTCGCCAATCCAATACAGAATTGATATATATTTGCATTTTAAATTTACGCGAATCAGAGGAATATAAATCAATAAATTGAAAGTTTGTTTCAGATAAAAAACCAACACCCACAGCACTTCCAATTCGTCCTATAAACAAATCATCATCAGAACCATTCCATTCTTTAGATATCCCTTTTAATTTTACTTCAGTACTATCCCCGGTATATCCATCCTCGGAAATATCCACACGGATCGTTCTATTGAAATGATCTTTTAACTCCCCTGTATATCTCAGTACGTATGCCATTAGAATCTATTTAGATTTGAATTTCCCTTTTTCAATATAAAATTCAATTGGTTATAAGTAATTGTCGCAACAAGTTCTTTATCCTGTGCATTTGTACTAATAACATTAAATGATTGATTAATTGCACGGCTTCCTCCTCCAGTAGAAAGATTGCCTCTTGAAACACTGCTTCCCATGCCACTAATTGCACCGCCTATTATTACCAATGCAACCCCTGCTGCAATTGCAACCCCAGCACCAATAGGGCCTAACCCCAGCGATGTCCAGAATGCTTCTTGTGCAATTCCGTATGCAATTAACATTTTACCAAATTGCCCCAGAAATTGACCGATTGTTGTTAAAAGCCTTCCCCCTAATTCTTCAATATTAAAATCACCCGCGAACATGGCCTCTACTGCTTGTCCAAATTCATCAATAACAGATATAATTCCATCCACTATTAAAGAATCAAGACTTTCCCCCAATTGATCCCAATCAGATAAATAATCATCAGTAAATTTCTTCAATTGCTCGCTCATCCTATCATAGAACGATTGCATATTATCAAGATGCTCCTCGGTTCTTTCTAATCCTTCGCCAAATCCAAAACCTATTTCTGGAACTCCTCCCCTTGTTGTCATTCTTGCCGGAGCTGCCCCCCTGGTTGATCGTAATGTGGTGAGTTGTTTAATTAGCTTTTCATTGGCAGCTATTTGGCGCAATGTGCGCTGTAATTCCGCATCCTGATTGATACCATAATCTTCTATTGATTTAGTTAGTGCCTCTGTTTCTGTTTTTAATTCCCCAAGTGTTTTTACATGTTCGCCCTGTTCGGCTAACGCAGCGTTTAATCTGTTAATTGTGGCGATTCTTCTTTGTGCTGCCGCCTCTGATTCTTTTTGTCTTTCAATAAATATCTTTGCTCTTTCATTTAATGCTCTCTGTTGTGCGCTAATACCTTCGCCCAGATCAGCCCCAAACACGGCTTTTAATGCTCTTTTTGAAATCTCTAAATTTTGCGGTAATAAAATTAATTGTCTGTTTAGAAAATCAAGTGCTTTGCCTACGGTATCATTAACAAGTGGATTCTCTGCTAATTCTAATTTTAAATTAGCCCATTTTGATTGTAAATTAGCAACCTTAATCGCATTAGTATCAATTATCTTTCCAGATTCGGACATTGAATCAGCAGCAATTTCTCCAACCGCTTTAGCAACAGTTGCAACACTGGCAGTCTCCATTCCAACGCCTTTGAGTTTTTTCCTTAATTGTATAGCGGAAATTCCAAGATTATCGAGGATTAATGGTGATTTTCTACCGATCCCAATTACAATCGAGTTGACTAAAAAATCAACTGATTCGCCTGTTTCTTGCGCTCGCTTGGTTGCAAACTCAAATAATGATGCAAGGTTTTTAACTGGTAAACCTAAATTATAAGCAGTAACAGCACGCTTCATTAATTCTAATTCGCCAACAGTATCCCTTGTAGCATCTTTTAAATCTCGAAGAACGCGGTCATCTGCAATACGATTAAAAGCGGTTCTTACACCTTCTGCGATACCACCTAACTGAACCAATTCTTTTCCAAAAGATACTATCTGGGAAACAGCAAAAGCACCAGCAATTAATCCGCCAATTTTCTTTAAACCATTACCAAAATTATTGGTTTTCTTTTCTGCTGCATTTAACCCCTTGTTAAATGTCCCTGATTTCAGTCCAAGCTTTACAAATAAATCACCAATTTTAAGTCCCATCGTTATTCGCTATTTTAGAAAATAATTTTTGTTTTTCCTCCATGCTCATTTCGCTACCATCATAATCTATATCTAGTGGCCACAAATCCTTTGGCAATTTGGTAGATGTATCTTTAGATTTGTTGGCATTCCAGAATAGTGTATATAGATTTCTGTGATTCGCACTTTCTTTATTTCCCCTTATAACATAACCCCTTAATATTGCCATTAATTCACCGTTTGTTAATCTCCAAAATTCATCTGGTTTTACTTGTAGTTCACCAATAGCCATATTGTATATCTCGGAAAATGTTAATGTTTTATCACTTTTTTTTTTCTACCGGGTAATTCTTTATAACCCAATTCTTCTGAATCTTTCCAACAATTAGCAATCAATTCCCTGATTTCGTTTGAACATTCATTAAACGCATGTAATAATCCTTTCTTGGTAAAATTATCTTTCAATCTTCTTTCTTCGCAATAGCTTTGTGCTGCTGCAAATATGAATTCCAAAACAACTATATTACTGGTTATTTTTTTTCGCCACACAGAAAATTGTTTCATATCTATATTATTATTCTTTAAAATAATTAACATAGATCGCTGATCGAATGAAAATCCGATAATCCTATCCCTGTGAAATGTACCTCCTAAGAATTTAATAGGATAGGGTAATTTTACTTCAATTGTCCCGTTACGCATTAGTTCCAACTGTTACTTCTCCGTCAAATGTTAATTCCAGACTAAATGTTAGTTTTTCGTTGTCTGGATTCTCCTGGGATACGTTACCGATAAGCACTGTACTCGAAGATATAATGATTGCTCCGGGAACTAACACACCATCGGAATCATACTCAGAAATAGTAACGGCCACTTTCGTTCCTGCTACTTGTGCTGCCTGTGCATCTTTCCAATTCTCAGCACTTTCACTTGCGTCTGTTGTTCCAATAGAACTAACCGAAAGTGTTTCGGCCAATCTTCCATACTCAAAGTTCGATGCTCGGCCAGATGCCTTTGAGCTAATGTCAATCAAATTCACAACCGATGCCATGCTTTGAGATAATTCTCCAACCATGAATTTAGTTGCAATTTTGATCTTTACGAATGTTCCTACTTTTGTTGCCATAATTATTTGTTTTTTTTATGAAGCTACAGTCACAGTTACAGTCCAATCCTGTTCTGTTGATCCGTCAGCCGCTGTTATTGTATATACTACCGGGTTTGTAAAATTATTCACAGTAGTCCCACTTGTTTGTACTGCATCTGAAACATCTACAACAGATAATCCTGATGCAATAAATGTTGCAATCAATCCTGTTACGTCTATTCCGTTGGCTACTTCTATTGCAACCGTGTGAGCTCCTGTATTAATTGTTGCTTCCCCTGTTTGTTCTGGGAAAGAATAAGCCAAGAAGTCAGTTGCCGGATTAGTTTCAACTCTCGAAAATCCGTCAAATGTCATTTCCAGACTAAATGTTAGTTTTTCGTTGTCTGGATTCTCCTGGGATACATTGCCAATAAGCACTGTCCCTGATATGATAATTGCCCCTGCAACGGGCGCAGCCCCAGATGTATATTCAGTTATTGCAATTTCAACCTTTGTCCCTGCCTTTTGTGCTGCTAATGCTTGTTTAAAATTATATGTTGCAATAGCTGCATCAGACGAACCAATCGAACTAGCAGAAAGTGTTTCTGCAATCCTTCCGTACTCGAAATTAGATGCTCTCCCTGATGCTTTCGAACTAACTTCAATCAAAGCAGCAACAGAAGCCATACTGTTTGACATTTCCCCTACCATAAAGATAGTTCCGATTTTCAATTTTACTAGTGTTCCTACTTTTGTTGCCATAATTTCTAATTTTTTTAATTATTATCTTCGATTTCAAAATTTACTCGTATATCCGTTATGTCCACAGATAAACTGTCTACCAAATCTTCCGTTTCGTCTGTTTCAATTAATGTGGCTTGCATTATTTTAAAGTTATCTGTCAATGAAAATGGTACATCATTATTAATTAATCCTTTTATTGCATCAACATCATCCCACATATCATCTTTTGCATCGACATTTTCGTAAACAACCTCTATGGTAGTATCATATTGATAGAAAAATTGATTTTTAGGGCCATCTTCAATATCATACATAGCAGCAATGAAAACATAAGGATATGTCACATTTTTAGGAACTTTAGTGTAAACATTCCTCCCCGGTATTGCTGCTTTTATTGCTGCAACCAAAGCTATAGATAACTGTTTCCTTACATCTTTCATTTTATTTTCTTCCTCGCATTATCAGTTATTTCACGCAACCGCTTATTTACATCAACATTCTGAATAGCCCACTCTATATAAGAATCAAGATTTTCAATAAATCCCGCATATATAACATTAGTCCCGAATGCACCCTGTAATTGTTTCAGCCGAACTCTTATTTTAGATTTAAAAACATTCCCATCTTTATCGCTGTACACAGGTTTATTATTGGCCCTGTTGGAAAACTTATTACGAAGTGTTTGTACAAACAATGAATTCCGCAATCGAGCTGTTATAATATGACCATCCCTCTTTAATTTCTGCTGTGCAAGACGTTTCATATCAAACAATATCTTGATAATAGCCCGGAATGTTTCATCCGGGTAAATCCTGCCAAGAACTTTGAATTTATGTTTCAATTTCTTGTGACTAAATGGATCTAATTTAATTTGTACGCTCATTTGCAATTACTATTATCATTCGTTTTGCTTCATCAATCTCTAATACCTGAATTATTCTAAACCTTCTCCCCTCGTAGGTTAATTCATTTGTTTGCCCCATATCTACCCCAGCTTCGTATCTAAATCCGAATTTATATCCCCGTTGACCAATTTTAAGGCCATATAACACACTTTCTTTTTGTCGTAATGGCTTTGCATTGCACCATGTCTCATTTGTTGACGACGCCCCCTTAATCGTGCCACCAGACGGAGTTTCGCTTGATGCTGCATACGTGGTTATTGTAATCCTTCTATTTAGTTTACCAATTTCCATTAATTAATATATTTTTATTGTGCTGATATAACTCATGAAGCTACTGGATAATTTATTCGCAGACTGCTCCGATGTATTACCCCGTCTTTCATATTTCTCTGCTATTTCACAAAGCATAGCCATTTTAAACCCTTTCGGAAGAGTGGCAAGAACAGTATATGTTACCTTTAATCCACTATCGTTTAATGTATCAGATGTTGTTACAGCACCTGTAATTTTTATGTATTTTTGTTTGAATCCGGTAACAGAATAACTATCACTGGTTACTTCTCCTCCGTCCAATATCACTTCTGTAATTGCATTGTGATCCGGGTATGGTAATTTTATCCAGTCCTTGATAATATCCCTGTCTGTTTCAAAGTATGTGATTGTTTTTGTCACAAATGATCTTCCGGCCACCTCTTCAGCTAAGCCCCTAATTTCCCCTATCAATAAAGTGATCAAATCATCCTCATCTGTAAAATCAACTTTTAACCAACTCTTTGCAGTTGCTAAATCTATGGGTTCTGCTCCTTCATTTGAATAATTAATTTGCATGACTATTTTGTTTTACGTTTTTTAACCCCCGGTTCAATCTTATTCTGAATATAATCCAGTCCCTTTTCAATCTTGGCTTTTACAACATTTTTTAATCCGCCTATTTGCCTTTTCGCTTTTTCTATCGGATTATATTCTGTGTAATATCCCTTTTTTAACATCACAATAGTTCGTGATTTTGAATCATCTCTTTCAAGTATTGTCCCCTTTTCAATACCACAATATCCTTTTCCAACCTTGTATTTCCTAATCATAATGATTCTTTGTTTTTAAATAATTTGTGCCTACCGAGAGAATCGAACTCCCGGTTTCACCATTTAGGCTATTTTCGCTTCAATCCAAGCTTCCCCGTAAAACTAGTAACACCAGTTCCAGTGCTCACTAGTTTAAGTCTGTAGTACTCGAAATTGGCATTCGCATATTCATATATAGAATTCGCAACTGTACCAGCAGTATTGACGGTAGTTGCTGATGCCAAATCGAAAAAAACAGAATTATCATCTGATCCTTGAGGTGTTGATGTCACCGTCGCAGTTCCAGATTCGTTAGTTGGGATTAGAAACATGGTCACAACATAATTTTTAGTTAACTGTTTAGGCGAACTAATAATCATGTATTCTGTCTCTGCATCTGTAGTAGTATCAGCTACTAAACTTACAAAACTTCCAGCAGTTTGTGCCATTGCTACAACGGCAAATAAAATCAAACTTGTTAAAATTAGTAATTTTCTCATGATTTTACCCTCCTATAGTTTTTCAAGTGAATCAACAGCAGCATCAACATCACTGAAATAAATCAACGATAATTTATCCTGTGCTTCAACAACAACCTGAGAACGTACAAACAATACAGCAGTCCAAGCGTCATTCACGAAATCAGAACCATTCATTTGACTGAATTTGATTTCTGGCATACGCTTAGTCCAGTATTGTAGTTTTGAAGTATCGGCCAATAACATAGTATTAGCAGTAATACGGTTTGAACGGATTACACGTAATCCGGCAACGCTGTATGTACCATTAATATCCTTAACGAAAACATAATCCCCGTCAGTAGTTTTGGTTTTTTTCCATTTGTAAAAATCAGATGGATTCAACCAAAGAATGTTACTTGATCTGAAATTTGATTTTTCACATTGCAAAATACCAGCATCAACAGCATCTCCAATATTAGGTACATCCACAGTGGCATTTACCCCGGCAGTAGTTGCATTAAACGCAGTTGCATGTCCTTGGATACCGTAAATATGTTTAGGATTACCTCCGTCTGATCCATCGCCGTCATAAGCCTCACCATCGGTAAATAGTAATGATTTTTCTTGCAATTTAGTACGGAAAGCACTAGCAACATAATCAGCATCTTCCAACATTTCGGAAGTCAGTGGGAGTTTGGCGGAAATTTTTGCCATCTCACGACCTTTTTCTACGGCAGTACCAGTGTCCGCAGTTGCTTGTCCTGTTCCTTCTGTAACGTATCCAACGTTAGAAGTATAAGCACCCTCTACCCATAATACACGGTTTTTGTCCTGACCAATTGTTCCACCCGCCCCAAAATTAGGGATGAAAGCTAATTGATTTTCAGGAGCAAAAGACACGGTTAAATTTTGTACAGTTCTGTTTACATCTCCGGTAATCACAGAAGTATCAACTTTTACATCAAATACTTTCTTTTTTGTGAATCCTTCGTTTTTTGCATCTTTGAATTCTTTCGAATCCAATAGCTCTCTAATAGCAGCAATGAAATCCTTTGGAGTTTCAGCGGCTTTCATTTGAGCTTTGAGTCCATTTTTTAGATCGGTGGCAATTTGGTCTAATTGCGCTTGCATTTTGGTGAATATTTCGGTTTTATATTTGCCATCGTCTCCCTCCTCTGCTGATAACAGAGCACTTAATTCATCGACAACAGCAATCCCTGCATAATCATCCAAAATCTCTTTTACTTCTTCTCCTAAGTGAATCGTTAACTGGTCTACCAAATCTTGTAATCCCGTAACCTGACCGTCTTCGAATCCCTTGATTTCGAACTTTTTCTTTTTCATGTTTACTTTTTCTTTTTTAAATTAAAATCTTTCATATCAATTGTTCTTACTTGCGGTTTATTTTTGTTCGTGTCTTTTTTCTTTGGCGGCGTTTCCGTGCCTTTGGAATCTAACGGCAAACTCATAACAAGTGCTTTCAGTTGCATGATTTCATATTTCTTCTCAGTATTTCGTGTAATGCCTATTAGCCTGTCAAATTCGGCTTCAATAACATCACTGTTTTTTTGTCCTTCTGCTTTTATTGCCTCAATCATTGCATGTTCCATTGCAGCAATTGTTACCAATGAAACTTCGTATAATTTAATCTCAGTTAAGAATAATACATCCTCTCCACCTTTTTCGCCTTTTTTGGCATCTATAGTAACATACCCGATTGACATTTCTTTCAATATCTTTTCGCGTATTTTGGTTTTAACACCCTCTTCTGAGTCAGATATTCGCACTTTTACAAACAACCCTTTATCATCCTCTCTTATTTCCATCACCTTCCCAACCGGGTTATAAATATCATGCTGCAAACAAAATGCTATTCTTCCCTTGCGCTGCAATAACGTTTTAGTGAATGCACCATCGGTTATAACTTCTTTGTAGCTGTCAATTTCGTTTTTAATAGCGCCGTGACCCTCGATAATCATTTCATCTTTAGAGTCTGCTTTAACTTCGAATTTGAAGTTTAAATATCTTACATCGTTTTTCATAGTATTATAATTTGTTTGTTATTAATATTTATATTACCTTTGTTGTATGCCATAAAGCAATGGGTTGACATCCATTGGAGAACTGGATAAAGTGCGGTAAAACAATTCGTTCTTTGCGCACCGACAGATTGAGACTTTAAATAAGTTGTTAACAATTATTTAAATGAGTGAGTAAGTCAATACTCCTTCTCAATCTGTTTGCTGGATGAACATACTTCAATAATTAAAAGAACGTATTATGCAAATTTTAATAGACAGTATAAGTAGAAACTATGTAAATGTATCTACCGTATCAGAACCAAATAAATTCGAAATGACAAGTATTGATGTATATTTTAGATCAATATCTGACTCATCGACTATTAGCGCCAGCATCCATATTGTTACAGAATACGTGCCTGACGATTTAAATATCGCCAATAAAATATTACATAATTTCAAATAACTTTGTAGCCGGGGCGGGATTCGAACCCGCGACCTCCAGGTTATGAGCCTGTTAAGCTGCCAACTGCTCCACCCAGCAATATTTAGTAGTATTAACAGGATTTGAACCTGTGACCTTTTCCGTATCAGGGAACTGCTCTACCACTGAGCTATAATACTATTTATTTCAAATAACTTCATACAATGTTGTACATCTACAATTAACCAACTCCGCGACCGCCCCCTGTGGATCGCCCACAAAACGCATTACATTGCCATTTCCCATATCAAATAACTCTTCTTTTGCAATACCATTAGGATAATTATCTTGTGCAAACATGTGGCTGTCACGTACTCCCTTGAGCCCGGAATTGCTCCAGAACTTTCTATAATCAAACCCGGTTGATTGTATCCCGTCTTGGGCCGCCAAATTACTACTGATTGTCATTTCAGTCTGTGCAATTGTCTTAGCCCTACTTACTCCGATTTCGCCTAACTGTTCGCTTAAATTTCTGCGAATCAGTCTTCCTATTTTCGGTATTCCAAAACCCTGTTCAACACCTTCGGTCATTGCGCTTTCAATCGCTCCCCGGATAAACGTTTCGGATGTCCCGGTTATGCTTACAACATTTGCCCCGGCTTCTACTAATGCGTATGATCGCATCTTTTCAAGGAAACGATTTGTAAAATATTCCGCATCATCGATTTTGGTGTTTATTGCATAATTTCGATATAACATTGCTATTTCTGACATCATGCCATAATAATCAACGATGAACTTTCTTATAGGTGCTTCCTTTACAAACATTTCAACATTATCCAGCAATGTTGCAGGAGACATTAACCCAACCATGTCAAAGACCGTTTTATATTGTTTTTTGATAGCATTAAATGCCATCTGTTGTCCTTTTTTGTTTATACGATTTCGAAGTCTAATTATTTGACGTTCAAACCGCCTTCTTTGTCTTGCTCCCATTAGTAGGTTTTACTTTTGCATTCTTAAATAAATTTCCACAACTGGGACAACCTTTGTAATTTGCCAATTTTTCCAAACTTATGCTTTCCCCACATTCAGGACATTTGAATAATTCCTTTTTGTTGGGATCGTTTTTATTCTCACCAAAATACTTCCCAATACGTTCTGCCATGTACAACAAATACACAGCTCCATACAATGGTTTGATTATCGTTGCCAAAATCAATATCACGCAACTTATTGCATAAAATATCACTAATCCTATTCGTTTTAGAATCCCCATGATTTGAATATTTTATAATACCATTTATTTTTATAGATTGAATCTCTTCTCTTTTTTAAATCAGTGCATTTTATGCAATCACATGCTTCTCTGGAATCAATATCTAAATATGTAAGATCGTGATTAAATGTTTCTGGTATTTCATTGTACCATTCATTGATTGGATTTCCATATTGATCTAATATTATATTCATGACTTTTACTTCCTTTTAATTATCCCCATTCCTGCCTCTTTTGTTTATTGATTTATATAAACTTTTGCCATCCACAACAGCTTGCACTTGATCTATTCTTCTTATTTTCACAATGCCATCACTAAATGATAATTGAAATTTAACTCCATCGTTTGCAGCATTTTTTATTATCTCAAAGAACTCCCCGTCAAATTCAATCTCATTTACAAAATACACATTCCTTTCAGCATCATATCTTAAATCATTTTGCTTGTTGTATGCAGATAATATCGGGAACAAAATGTTGTAAATTATCTGTAATGGTTTCGGTGCAACAGTCCCTACGGCTACTTTGAATACATCGTTGCGTAGCCATCTTAAAAATCTCATTCTTTTGCCTAATGGTTTCATTTCTTTGTCGATTCTTTAGTAAATACTTGTTCCTTACAAATAAAACATTTTCCACTTCTATCGGTAGAATGAATTATACAACCCGAATTTTCAATTTCAACCGGATTTACATATAAATCATAAACAGTACATCTTTCGAGTTTCCCCGTTTCTTCTTCTTCAAACAATACTTCTATATATGATTTATCATCTTTGGGTTGAAATAAAGAAACACTTTTTATTGTTTTAACTTTTCTTGTTGCCATCACTTTTCTCCTTTGCTTTTAATGTCATGTAATCACCAAAATCTTTATTTAAATCCGAATCAAACCCCAATTCACTTAATAGCACATCGGTACGTGAAAATATTGGTTCGTCCATAACTGGATCATCAATTCTGTTTTTGCCAGTAGCCTGTAATATTTGATTCGCCGACCAGTGAGCCCGTGTCATCCAATCTACTTTATCCTTCAATCCGCTTTGTAATTCTTCCACCTTGGAATAATCCATATAATAAAACAATCTTTGCTTACGGTATTCTTCCACTGGCTTAATGAGAAAACGTGTTAGTGAATTTGCATATCGATTGTTATGGGGAATCAGGGCATCAGTCCATGCAGATTTCCTCGCTGTTGTTACATTGTTATAGGTTGACCCTTCTGGATCGTTAAACAATGCTACAGGGAATTGATACACATTACAAAGTATTCTCCTGCCGTCCTGTGTAGATTCTATGATATTTAAATCAGCGGGTGATAATCCAAGTTTAATAATATTGAATTTGTCTTTCAAAACCATTCCCCCGCCCTGTCTTTGCTTTTTAGATATATCGGTAATCTCCTTTTCAATTTCTATTTTTTGAGGTTCGCTTAACGTATTCCAATTATCATCACTATCTCTGTGAATGAAATATGGTGGGCCTTGATTCTCGAATTGCCTGATTTCTGTGCTGAATGCTTCATTTTGTTTTGCAACAATATTTGCAGCCGCCCGGATTGGTGATTGTCCAAATAATGTTGAATTCTTGTAAAAATTAGGATTGAAGTATTTGTCATGATATACCTCTTTGGGGTCATACAGCACATTAGAACTAACCAGTTTATATGCCTTGACCGGAGCAGTAATTGGATCAAATCCCTGTATAATTTCAAGGTCGTTGGATGGTAGTAAATACATCTCGATTGTCTTGCCAGCATTAACACCTTCCTCTAATACTGGTTTATACCAGAAAGAATTCCCGGTAACAAGCATGTAAATATCATAAGCTTCTTTCAATTCCATTTGTGACATTCTAGGATTTGCATCCTCAATGAATTTGACCAGCTCATGATCGGTTACTACTTCAATATTCCCCTCTTCGTCGGTTTTACCAAGTTTAAGTTCGGCCTGTCGTGACATGTTAATATATCGCCTTACAATGCTATAAATGTCTGGATTGCCTCGATACCCTTCCTCTACATACGCATCCGCCTCATCTTGTATTTCGTGCATTGTACCCGAACGAAGCAATGATCGAAATACAGATTCGACATATTTAGGATCAACTGTCAATCCTAATCGCTTGAATAACCATGTTCCTATTATTTGTTTTGCTCCCATTATATTATCTCCCTATAAATGCCGATTCATTTTCTGGTACATACATAAATCTTCGTTCTGTTATCCCTGTTAATACATCTGCCACATCATCATGAACATTAGATTTGAATACTCTGCTAAAATTTGTAACATCAGTATAAAAATCGGGCCATCGGGCAAACCAATTATCGGGGAATAATACATATTCCATTACATCTGCTGCGCTTGATATGCAGCGAGATTCTTTGTTGTCTCCTTGATAAAACCAAAATACTGTCACCCCGGCCTTTACTCCTTGCTTGACATTCATTGCAAATATACGACCCCCATTATTGCTTTCAATATCGGCCAATTTAACCCCGTTATTGTTCAGATGGGTTATCATACCAGGTTGAGTTACTTCGGCGGGTTCTGGTGTATAATACACGTCCTCAACGTAACAATAACCATCTGTGTCTATATCATAAACGATGTTCAATAAATTGTCCGTTCCTGTATCAGCAACATCACAATAAGACTTACGCATTATAATATTTGGCTTTTCGGTGTATGTTTTGAACTTGGAGTATAAGCGCCCTTTTTTGTTTATGGGGTTACCCTGATATAAGCAGTCAAATTTAACCGGGTCTTTGGCTTTGGATTTCATTAGCTTTTTGTAAGAATGTCTTTCGGGCCACAATGCTTCATCTATTTCTCTTGGATCGAGTTCTGTTGGTGCAGTTGTTTTAATTGCTTCGAAATTCAATTTAATCCATACATCGCGCCCCATTGCATCTTCGAGCTCTTCCCATGTGTTTACAGTAACAACCTCTTCGAGTTTTTCTATTCTTCCGATTAAATCATCTTCGTGCCACCTGGTAAAATCAATCAATTGCTGTGAGTCATTGTGTAAACGTGTGTCGGCTACAGCAACATACCAATCCCAAACGTTCTCTCTAACTATAGGACTATTGGCTGCCTTCCAGTCTTTGTATAAATCATCCATAATAAGAACGTCCACGGGATCACCTGTCAACCCACCCTCATAACCAACCATTTTCAAATTACCATCATATCCCACTATTTCCATTTCTTCAGCAGTGTTGATATAATCCCCATCCTTGCGAGTACCCAACTTAGAATCGTAGATGTCTGTGTATAATGGTTCGTTCATTAATTGTTTAACCTTACGACCAAACTTTCTTGCCTTGGTTGCACTGTAACATACAATAGCTATGTGCAAGTCAGGATTAGCACCTATCATATCCGCTGGTACGGCAATTGAACTCCCTGTTGATTTACCGTGTTGAGGCGGCATAGAGAACATTAGCTTTTTAATCTTACCTTTCACGAATAGGGTTAATATTGTATAGTATGTTATATGAAATGGAGTGCCTTGGAAGGACGGCATATTATAACGAATAAAACCAAGCGTATGATTACGCCCGGCATCTATCCTTGCTTGTCGGATGGTTTCCTTCGCCTTTAATATGTCATCAGTAGTCTTTAAGTTCATCTAATCCTTTTTGTATTTCTTTCAATGCCTCCTTTTTCTCCTCTGGGCTTAATGGTACATCGGCATTCAAGTTCCTTGATTTAACGTTGTGATCGTGTCGGTCTGTCCAATGGTGGTTGGATTTGAGGTTCACTATACCAGTGCCTTCTTTAATCAGTCCTCTTTTTGTGTTTGCATAACAATTGCGTTCCATTTTTGCAATCAATTGATTAACAAGCACTTGTAATTCTTTGTGTCTTGAAGGGATGTGCCTGGTTATGTTTTGATGATATGTACCCAATTCACATGCTATTTCGCCAATGAAATCAAACTCATATCCCCATATCTTTTTCTTGCCGACTTTTTTGTATGCATATTTGCGGTCAGATAGCTCTAATGCCTTTTCGAGAAGTTCCTTTGATTTTTCAAACGTCCATTTCTCGGCATTGGTATTTCCATCTGGTGCGCCTACTTTGCTTTTATTTTCGTCGGATTGTTCCATTTTAATTTGCGCTTCGTCTAAATATGAGCCATATTATATTTAAATATGAGCCCCTAATGAGGGCCTTATTAGCCCCTAAATTACATTTATCAGGATCGAGTAGTCTATTAAATTCATCCATAATAATACCTGCATTTCTGCATTTGAATTCGATAAATCTTCCCGGTATTACTTCATTTCTGATCATTTCAATAATAAATTTTAATAAAAAAACAAATTTTTTGCGTAAAAAACAATAAAAAGAGCAATAATATTTTAACAATTACATTGCTATATCCCAACCGTTAGCGAGCATTAAATATCTCCCTGTCGTGCTCTGCTTCATCTCTTGTTTTATACCCTTCTGCCATTATCCTACGTCTCTGCTGCCCTTCATCCCAAGTTGTTATCTTCCAATCATCACCATACTTCCGTATATCATCTTTAGAATAACGCTCGCTAACACCAAATAAACCCAATAGCTTATTGGTTGCTTCTTTGGTGCTAAGTCCTTCGTATTGGGCTGCAAATACTATATCATATATTTTCTTTTTCATATCGCTACTGTGTTTATTATTTCCGTTATAATTTATTTAATCTTTTTTCAATCGGCCCTATTTGTTTAAATCTACCTCCTACATCATTTATTTTAGCCAATCTATTTGTCTGCGGAGGAATATCTATTAATCTTATAGGTGGTCTTTCTATTATTGGAATTCCAGCTATTGCTACTGTTGGTTTTAATCCGTTGGTGGTTAATATACCTGTCGATGGTGTAATATTTATACCTATACTGATGATTGGTTCAAAGCCTGTTACGATAATTACCCCTACATCAGCGTTAATATTTACTGGAGTGAGAACATTGGGTTCAAATCCTGTGATATTTAGTTCACCCGTTAATGGTGTAATATCTATGCCTGTCGGCACACTAACGGTTGGTTCAAGGCCTGTTATGATAATATCTCCTGTGGATGCAAGTATATTTTTATTATCACTTGCAAAAACAATTGATGCAAAACCTTCTATTACTACTATTCCGATGCCTGGTTGAACTTCTTTATTGTCCGAAGCAAATACAATTGGCTCTATTCCCACTATAGATAAATCGCCCGGTTGTGGAAATACTTCTTTTGTATTTGTCGCGAAAACTACGGGCTCGAAGCCTGTTATGGTAATAACTCCAACATCGGGAGTTATATTTTTATTGTCTGTTACGACAACCGTAGGAATAAATCCTGTTAACGAAATACTTCCAACATCGGGGAATACTTCTTTGTTCGCGCCTATAGAAACAATAGGCTCATAACCTATAATTGTTATTTCACCCGTTAATGGGGTTATGTTCTTATGATCGCTTGCAATTACAATAGGTTCGAATCCTGCGATTGATATAACACCAACATCAGGTGTCACATTCACATTAATTGTTGCAATTACTACGGGCTCGAAACCCGTTAATAGAACAGAACCGACATCTGGAAATACCTCTTTGTTATCGCTTATGGTTATTACGGGCTCGAAACCTGCGATTGTAATTTCACCTGTGAATGCAGATATATTTATATTATCACTCGCAAAAACCGTAGGTTCGAAGCCTGTTATAGTGATTTCTCCAAGTGAAGGAAGTATGTTTTTGTTATTGGTAACAGTAACTATTGGTTCAAATCCGACTAGTGAAATAATACCAACATCGGGAAATACATTTTTATTATCCGTAACTGCAACAGTTGGTTCAAACCCGGCGATTGTGATAATTCCGGTTAATGGATTTACATTTTGATTATCTGATGCAAAAACCACAGGCTCAAATCCAATTAAACTAACAACTCCTACTCCTGGGGTAATTTCTTTATGGTCACTTGCAATTACTGTGGGAGCTATTCCCGTAATAATCAGAGCTCCTACCTGTGGTAATACTTCAATGTTGCCATCCTCTACAGGCAACAAAGCAAATCTAACCACAGAATTATACTCATTCGACCCCCATGAGTACTGCGCTACCCCTGTAGCTCCTGCCGTGGCCATATCCTTACTCGCACATGTGAATGCAGCATCAGAACCTACTGCTGTTGTCTTATTGGATCTTTCGACAAATCCCGTTCCTGATAAAGTTGCGGCGATATTATCTTCTATTACAAAAATTACACAAAATAAGGAGTCATCGGTTAAAGTACTACCCGAAACTGTTCTAAATGTAGCTTGTGTTACGACTCCTGTCTGCTCTATCTCGTAAGGTGTTCCGATAGTTATACATCCAGAAAAACGATACATAATACCAGCAACCAATGAACCTGCTGTTTTTGTAGACGTAAATGTTTCTGTTCCAGATTCAGTTCCTACTGCCCTTTTCCAGTACCATGCATTAGAAAGATTTGGAAGATCTGTATTTTCCCCGGCTTTAACCCAGCCAGAAGGTGTATCGAACGAATCATCATCTGCATCCATAACATGAACAATGAGAATATCATCTGCATTAACAGTTGAAGGATATGGTACAGCTACGGAAGTATCCGTCCCAGTTCCTATCCCACCATCATCAAGATAGGTAGGTATTGCCATGATTTATTCGAGATTAATCTGAATCAGCTCCACTAATAGTAAACATTCCACTTGCATTCATTGTTACTGTGAATGTGTTTCCGTCCGTTGCGGTAACATCTGCTGGAGCTGTATCTAATACAAATACACCTATTGCAATATTAGAAGCGTGAGTCCCGTCAATTATAACCGCAAATCTTGCTGTAATAGATCCGCCCGAAGCCGTCCATACAGGGTTGTCGCCATCAATTGTAATTGTTCCTGCTGCATTTGCAGATGTTACTGCAAGTACTTTTCCACCCGCTGAGCCATCCGCCTGGGTGTACCCAAATGCGCTTGCTACTTGATTCGTTATACTTGCTAAAGTCCTTGTGCCTGTAAGCGTGTCTGCGTCTGAAGTGCTTAAATACAATGCTATTTCAAAAGCATCATTTTCAAAGTCAATTTCTCCGTTAGCTAGTGCCAACTTTGATTCTTCGTACATTTTCCATTTTCCTGCTGCTGCCATAATATTAATTGTTTTTTAGTAATCGTTATAAAAATATTTTGGTAATAAACAAATTTTTACGGTAAAAAACAATAAAAAAGGTAACAATGTTTTAACAAATTGTTACCCTTCCTAGTCTTTTCGCCTTATGTATATCTACATGGATTGCCTCCTTTCTTTATTGGTTTTTATGTTTTTAAAATATTAATATATTTCACCAAATTTCATATCAAAATATTTTAATGCTATTTCTGGATATTGTTTTTCAAATCTTATAATATATTTATTGTTTCCACAATGTTGTCTAAATGACATTTTTTTGAAAATTGCCGGACAATTACACCAACTGCTTAATAATGTATAAATAAATTTAAAATTATTTTTATCCCATTTTTCAAATCTCATTAAATATGGCAATGATTTATATTGCATTAATAATTTTAATCTTTCAAAAATATCAATCAAATCATTATACCAAAATTGATCATTCCAAATATTGTTCCTATCAAATGCACAAAAAACATATAATTTAGGTACTGTAGTGGGCATATATTTTTTGAATAGTTGCAATTTTTTTTCAATTAAATTCTTATCCTTAATATTATCAAAAGCAAAAATATAATCACCTTCGTATTTAGATTCTGCTAAAATTTTAGCTTTTTTTTCTGATAAAATACGTATATCCATCCCTTGCTTATATTGAAATGGTTTTTTTGTCGCTTGTAATTCTTTAAAAATTTGTTCCCAATATTTTCCACAACCCAAAATATTATCATCAAGTAAACATATTTTCTTTCTATTTTTATCTATAAATTCAGATAACGGACTGTGTGGATATACTTTTTTTTCATTTCTATTTACACAAAATTCACATTGTCTGAAGCATCCACGAGTTGTAAACCCAATAGAAAAATCAGTATAATATTTAAAATAATCTTCTTTTTTCCCTTTCCTTATTTTTTCTTTAATCCAATTATTATATAGATTATAATCCGGGAAATGATGTTCTATTTCATCTGGTAAATTTGGAGACTTATCATAAAAAAAACCAGTTCCCCCAAATTCAACAAAATCTAATTTTAAAATATTTTCAGGAATTTTAGTATTTGTGAAAACCTTTGAAATAAATACTTTATCAAAATATTTTTGAAATAAACAATTTGGATTTATTTCATCATAATGAATTAATTCGGTTTCATATCCATTATTTTTAAAATATCCCGAAATTTTCATTAATGCTAAATTCGGGAAATTATGTTGTTTTTGCCCTATTAAATCCGCATCTATTAAACCTATTTTCATTTTATTAAACTGATTGGTGTTTTCTGTGTTGCTCATTTTAAGAGACGTTTTAAATTTGACTTTTTATGCACAATGGTAAATTCATTTAACCCCTCGATTAAGGATATTATCTTTTCTTTGCTGGGTTCGGGTAATCCATTTTTGCCAGTGTCAGCACCGATATTTACCTGTTTAGGAGAAGACAATTTAATCAAAATAATCATTTCTTCTAAATCAAAATCCATTACAGGTTCAATTGTTATATAATTATTGAATGGTAAAGAAAAAGCCCTTTCGTGTGGTTCGGGTGTATTCCCCATTATGTCCATGTAAAATCTATTGGTTTCTATTGTCGTGCAAAATGAACTTTTCTTTGGAAATTCAAAATCGCGAAACCGAAATGGATTTTTGCTTTGGAAAAAATAATCATTATCAGCAGCAAAACATTTGTGTAAAGTTTCAAGTATCCATTCATGGGGAATGTCAGGAGCAAACATATCGCAACTAGAACCAACGAAAATAAAATTATCATTTCCGTATTTTTTAATATCTCTATCGAATTCTTTAAGCTCTTTTTTATCAAATCTAACGGGGTTTAATTTTCCCCAACGTTTCATATAACAATAAGAACAATCATGTGGGCATTTGCCTTTAACGGTGTTCCATGTGTGAGTTATAAACTCGTACATATTTCCTTTGGATTTATTCAGCATATTGGATTTTGAATTTTATACTAGTTTATATATGGTCTTGTTTGAATTTTGACCAATTAATTGTGCCCTTAATGTTGATGTTTTCATATCAATGGGAACATTATTGTATCCTTCATATATAGCACCTGTGTTTGTGTTGATTATTTTTCTTTTTGATCTGCTTTCGGACATTCTTTTTAATGTCTCTTTTGTAAATGGTTTCCGTTTTTTACCCATTCTGCTTTTTGACATTTTTCTTTTTGTATCTTTTGATAATTTTTTCCCAAGATTTATTTTTCTCAGCTTTTCTTTTGTTTCATCAGAGCATATTCGTCCAAGGGGACTTCCTGCTACAGTTAGGATATTAAATGAAGGATTATACTTATCAATATACTTTTGTTCTATGGTGATTAAATCCTTTTCTTCTTTAACATATTCTAATAATTCAAATGATATATCATCAATTCCATATTTATTAAAGTGTCTTTGAAGTAATATTGAATGATGTCTGTTTAGTTTTAGATCTGATATATGGCGTCTTTTTCTTTTATTATAATCATTTGTTGAGCCGATATACGTCTTTTTATTTGATTTTGAATATATGCTATAAATACAGCAATTCCCTTTTGATTTGTTTAATCCCATGATAATTTTAATCTAAAGTGTTGTCGTCCCAATCTATACATTCCGGGTTGTAACCAAAACTTCTGCCATCCCTTGTAAAATGATCTTCATATCTCCTGCCTCCATCTTCTCTTTTATAAGAATTGCTATGCTTAACACAACCACAACGGGAGCAAGTATATTTTGCAAATGTTGATGAATATTTTGCAATCTTAAAATCCTTGTCTTTTACCCATTTGTGATTTAAACGTGCCATTTTATTCCTCCGTTATTTCCGTAAACACATCCCCGCTTAACACCTCTAAAGTACAAATTCCCCGATAATATTCAATTAAATAACCCTTGCCAATTAAACAGAAATCAACATTGGGGTAATATAATTCCGTTTCTATGTAGAAATATAAGGGTTTATCCACAAGTGTAAACAAATTTTCTATTAATTTCCAATAATGTTTATCTACATGGAAGGAAACAATACAATCGGGTGAATTCTCTGTAAGCATTGGTTTTAAATCAGAATCCTCATTCCCGCGATAATAAAGATTAGTGCTGTCTGTGACTTGAAAATCAAAATCAACATTAACCCCTTTTGCTATTACCTGGTTTTCATATTTTAATATGAATGAACAATTAGATTTTTCTTTTGAATAATTAATTAGTTGAAATTCGTTGTAATCAGTCGAATCAGGCTGTATTTCCAGGCCCTGTTGAAAAATTACATACGATAAAACCTGGAGCATTTCACAATGACTTTCCACGTGCCTGTAAATACTGTATTGATTGTAACATAAAACCAATACAACCAAAGAGAATATTATTCTCCAAATTATAAGTGCTATTCCTGTTCTTTTTTTCATGGTGTTTTATTTGTTAAATATTTGGTCTTCATTTTTAATATCCAGATGTTATAATCGCGGATATTTTCTTTCAGTACGGGATCTTTTTCTTTATATACCTCTCTTATTATCAGGGTATCCCCAGAATCATCATACGAATTTCTTTTTATTTTTTCCATTGCGATGAAATAATAAAATACTTTCGTTTTATTAAATTCATGTACTAGAATAGAATCACTTCCGGTAAAATCTTCAACAAGTAATTCATATTCTTTTTGGATTCGATCCCGTTCTGCTACAAATTCAACTTGTGCCCGTAGTGCATCGGTAAAAACCTCTAATTCCTGTCCTTTTAATGTGTCCTGTTTCGCTGACTGTGCGCTTACATTAACTACAACTATTGCAATTAGCATAAGAAATAAAATTACTTTTTTCATAAATTATTTAATTAAAATATTTGATACTTGTTACATATCCATGCAATGCAAAATCCAAATGCTATAGCCGTAATTAAAATAGCGTATAATGCACCAAGGCTTGGTTCTCTTGTTTTTCTAGGGGAGGGGAATGGTTTTCTTACTGTTTTTTTCATGATTATTTTTTCTTAATTGTTATTGTAGAATATTTTTTAACAGGTATAGCCAATTTTAACCGTTTAAAATATGTGCAAATTTCCATCCAAAACATTTGACTGCTTACAATATCATTAAATTGAACATCGCAATGATTATCGCACACAAATAACGTCCTCGATTTAACAGGAGGAGTATTAGGGAGGGATCGCAATTCGAGCATAATCTTATGTGTTGCTTTATTGTTGCACCCTATTTGCTCACATGTTGGATTGGCCTTTTGTTTCATAATAGTTCTTGTCTTAAAAGTTCATCTGCGAGTGCGTAAGCGGCTTCTATAATAAATTTCCGTCCTTCATTGCGCCCCCGTTCTCTGGCAAATTTAATTAATTGCAACATAGCAGTTTCATCGGATAATACCCCCTGCATTGCTGCACATGCAGCATAAAATCGTTTTGACATTCCTGTTTGTCCTTCGCAAAATCCACCTCCAAATAAATCTGCCTCTGTTCTTGGAAATGCAGGTTCTTGTCCTAATTTCTTTTTTTGTCTTGGCATTTTATATTTCTAAATTCAAGTTCTTTTCCAGTTAAAGCAAAGTATAGGTTTTGAAGTTGGTGAACGTCTTTTTTAACAAGGGTAACAGATTGACTTCCATATCCGGGATTGATACTAACAAACCAACTTGGATTATTAGTCATTGAACCAGAAAAGGCGTTTACTACAACTTCCATTTTATACTCATTACAATCTATATAATAAAATTCTTTTATGTCATCTTTTTTAAACC
Organism: Calditrichia bacterium; assembly: GCA_030634505.1. Classification (GTDB taxonomy): domain Bacteria; phylum Calditrichota; class Calditrichia; order JAJRVZ01; family JAJRVZ01; genus DAOWAQ01. The sequence continues at coordinate 2,485 of DAOWAQ010000001.1, read as the reverse complement.
CCAAATTAATTAACCATTCTTCTGTTAATGAAATAGGCAATATTTCTTTACAATAAAATTCAATTTCCTCTTTCTCAATATACAGCATCAATTCTGTTTCTTCGATACGGGAAACATCAAATGATATTTCATTTGTGGAAAGTTCACAATTATCCCAAAGATCTTCTTTTGTTTTTTCAGTTATATTAACTAAATTTCCAATTCTTAATTCTTTTGCTTCCATGATCAATAATTTAAACAATAAATATTTGACTTCATTAGTAATTTCCAGTGTCCTTCTGGATTCTCTAACGCATAAATAACATTCTCAGAAATATATATAACATCGAATATTGCCTTTAAAAATCTAATTCGATCTTGAAAATCACTAATAGATCGGCTTTTAGTAAAATCGTATTCAATAACAAGTTTTTTTAACTCTCCTAAATAAGCTGAATCTAATATATCTGATTCCTTTCCACATATACTTAATTTAACACAATCGATTAAACTTGATTCGATAAGATTGTTTATAGAATAAACCCTAACCCTTTCAGTAGGCATATTGCCATCTGTTTTCGCTGTTGTAAATTCAGTACATTCTTTGAATGGTGTTTTATATAATACACAATTCCCGTCATTTACACCAAGCGAACCATGAATTATTTTAACACGCCCCGGCATATTGGCCCGGAGTATTTCAAAATTATCAATACTAGGTTCAACTGCTGTGGGAGTTGCACCCCGGCGAAGGCAATGTGCAGAAAATGCACCAATGTGGGCCCCACCATCAAGCCACCGTTCATCTTTCTCTACTGCAAAAGGTAGGCCACCATGATTGTATTTACCGGCAAAAACATCGGCCACAGTTTTGTAATCATTTGTTCCCGGCCTACACATTAAACCATTGAATTTGTATAATTTCATCTTTATAATTTTAATCCTGTTATTTCTTCAAAAACACTGCTGTCGAAATTTGGTAAAGATTTTAATAATTTAATATCTTCTTCGTTGGCTGATACAAAAGCTACTTTCCATGCATGTTTATAATTAAATGTTTTTAAATATCCATCACAAACATAAGCCTTTGGGTTTTCCTTTTTTTCATCATCTGTCATATCGAAAAAATAAACCCATGTATTTAAAATTAGATTTCTGATAAAATTTGGTTTTTCTGCCGATTCCCATTTAAATCTATCACACAATTTATTAAACACAAAAATTGTGTCGGGTTTTATTGAATTAAAAAATCCGCTATTCCAGTCTCCGCTATTCCAGTCTCCGCTATTACTGTCTCCGCTATTCCTGTGTCCGCTATTCCTGTCTCCGCTATTCCTGTCTCCGCTATTCCTGTGTCCGCTATTACTGTGTCCGCTATTACTGTCTCCGCTATTCCTGTGTCCGCTATTCCTGTGTCCGCTATTCCTGTGTCCGCTATTACTGTGTCCGCTATTACTGTGTCCAGAACACCCCAGCCCAGTGTTAGCTAAAATAAGCATTTCGTTCCAAGAAAGTTCTTTAATAATTGTTATTTTTTCAGCACATTGTTTTTTGTCTTTTTCACCCAAAACAATTCCGCGTAATTCAACTTCTGCTACTTTGTTTTCTGGATCAAAACAATAATAATTAAAACAATCTTGTACTTTTAGACAAGCATGAAAACCACGCTCGCACATTATGGGATTTGTTCCTAAATCGTAAGTTTTACCAACTTTAAATTTAAAACCCCTACATGTCCAATCACTGTTAAATACTTTATACGCTTTCATCTTTTATAATTTTAATCAAAAAGGATTATCCCCTTTTGTGTTTTCTTCATCTGTATCCACACCTTTGTAATCGCAAAAATTAGTAGTCTCTGAATTGAATCTGAGTATAAAACCACCAGTTCCATAATTTCTACCCTTGGCAATCTTGACTAACGCAGTGCCATTTGTCGGGATCGTTGAAAAAGGTTCTGAATATGATTTGTTATACTCTTCCGGCCTGTATAACAATATCACAATATCAGATTTTTCCTCTAATTGTCCAGATCCCCGAAGTCTTGATCTGTTTGGTTCTGGGTTATTCTTATCCCTGTTTAATTGGCTAATTGCTATTATCGGAATTTTTAATTCCTTTGCAAGATTTTTTAATTTTCTACCAATTTCCGCTACTCCCGCTTCATCATGAGCCCCCTTCATGTCCTGAATAAAATCTACCAATGCCACCCTTATCCCATACTTTAACTTCATTTTCCGAATGCTGGTACATATTTTATCAACATCATTTAGAACATTTTCATCAAAATACAGTGGAATATTTTTCATGGATTCTAACATGTGTAACACTAACTTTTTTTCATCCAAAGACATTCTGTTAAACATTATTTTTTTTGCAGATATCCCCGTCTCTTGTGCCACCATCCAACCACCAAATCCCTCGCCAGCAGTTATTCTGATTATATGCAGATAGAATGGGCAATCTTGTGTTTTTCTGTGGATGGTTGTTTGGGTATTTTATGTTT
>DAOWAQ010000053.1 GCA_030634505.1 Calditrichia bacterium | reverse complement strand
TCTGTTTCGCGTGTTGGAGGTAATGCCCAGATAAAAGCTATGAAACAGGTCGCAGGTCGTTTAAGGCTTGATCTGGCGCAGTACAGAGAATTAGAAGCATTTGCAAAATTTGGTTCTGATTTGGATAAAGCGACTCAGCAACAATTGCATCGTGGCCAGAGATTAATGGAAATTTTGAAACAGGATCAGTATTCACCAATGCCTTTTGAAGATCAGATAGTAGTTATTTTTGCGGCAACAAACGGTTATCTTGATGGAATACGTGTTGATGAAATAAAGCGATTTGAATCCGAATTTTTGTCTTATCTGAACATGAAACATGCCACATTATTAACATCTATTGCAGAAAAGAAAGTTTTGGATGATGATATAAAGGAAAATTTGATAAAAGCTTTGGAAGAGTTTTTAAAGATTTTTAAAACTGAGGCTGAATAATGGCAACACTTAGGGAAATCAAACGTCGAATTTCCAGTGTCAAGAGTACACAGCAAATTACAAAAGCAATGAAAATGGTTGCGGCTGCAAAACTGCGGAAAGCTCAGGAACGGGCAATCTCTATGCGTCCCTATACACAAAAATTAACAGAAATAGTGAGTAATTTAGTAAAAAACATTGAAGAGACGAATGATTCTTTATTAGTAACAAAACCGGTGGAACGAGTTTTGATTGTTGTTATTACAGCAGACAGGGGTTTATGTGGGGCGTTTAACAATAATATTATTAAAGAATCTGTTAGACAAATTAATTTGATGAATGATAAAGAAGTCCAGGTTTTTACAGTCGGGCGAAAAAGTTTTGAATATTTTTCGAAAAGAGACTATGTAATTTACTCTTCAAAGGATAACTTTTTTAATCACCTGCAATTTGAAGATGCATTAGAAATTTCCAAAAATTTAATCCACGCATTCAGTGAAAACACATTTGATAAAATTGAAATTATCTACAATAAATTTAAATCTGCAGTTAAGCAAGATTTAACCATGGAGCAATTTTTGCCATTGACTCCTCCGGAAGAAACAGAAAATGATAAATCAGATGTTGATTATCTTTATGAACCGGGAAAACATGAAATTTTAACCGCAATTATTCCCAAACATTTAAATGTTCAAATATGGAAAATTCTATCGGAAAGTAATGCAGCAGAACAAGCTGCAAGAATGACAGCAATGGAAAATGCAACGGATAATGCGGAAGATCTCATAGCAAAACTGACGTTGACTTATAATCGTGCCCGTCAGGCAGCTATTACCAAAGAACTTTCGGAAATTGTTGGTGGTGCAGAAGCACTAAAAGAAAACTAATTAAATATATCGATAGGAAAGAACATGAACAAAGGAAAAATTAGTCAAATTATTGGACCTGTTATTGATCTTGAATTTAATGAAGGTGAACTTCCTGCAATATATAATTCTATTAAAATAGAAAGAGAAAATGTAGGTGATTTAGTGCTGGAAGTACAACAACATTTGGGTGAAAATATTGTTAGATGTGTTGCAATGGATTCTACTGAAGGATTAACCAGGGGAATGGAAGCATTTGATACCGGTGAGCCGATTTTAATACCTGTTGGTCCTGAGGTTTTAGGTAGAATGATGAATGTTGTTGGAGAACCGATTGATGGAATTGGGGAACTTAAAACAGATAAAAGATACCCAATTCACCAATCAGCACCTTCTTATGAAGAATTAAGTTCCAGTACGGAATTGCTGGAAACAGGTATAAAAGTTATCGATTTATTAGAGCCTTATTCAAAAGGTGGAAAAACAGGTTTATTTGGTGGTGCTGGAGTTGGTAAAACTGTAATCATCATGGAACTTATTCGTAATATAGCTACAGAACATGGCGGGTTTTCTGTTTTTTCCGGAGTTGGAGAAAGAACAAGGGAAGGAAACGACTTGTGGTTAGAAATGAAAGGTTCAGGTGTTATTGATAAAACTGCATTGGTTTTTGGACAGATGAATGAACCACCCGGTGCAAGACTTCGAGTAGGATTAACCGGATTAACAGTTGCAGAATATTTTAGAGAAGAAGAAGGGAAAGATGTTCTTTTGTTTATTGATAACATTTTCCGTTTTACCCAGGCAGGTTCTGAGGTATCCGCTCTTTTAGGTAGAATGCCTTCTGCTGTAGGTTATCAACCAACCTTGGCAACAGAAATGGGTGCGCTTCAGGAAAGAATAACATCAACAAAAAAAGGATCAATTACCTCTGTACAAGCTATTTATGTTCCTGCTGACGACTTAACTGATCCGGCGCCGGCGACTACATTTTCTCATCTTGATGCTACAACAGTGCTTTCAAGAGCAATTTCTGAATTAGGGATTTACCCGGCAGTTGACCCTCTGGATTCAACTTCGAGAATTCTGGACCCTCGAATTGTTGGTGATGAACATTATAATACGGCAAAAGAAGTACAGGAAATATTGCAAAAATATAAAGATTTACAGGATATTATTGCTATTCTTGGAATGGATGAACTTTCTGATGAAGATAAAATAGTTGTAGCTCGTGCCAGAAAAATTCAAAGATTTTTGTCTCAACCATTTTTTGTTGCTGAGGAATTTACCGGAACACCCGGAAAATATGTACCGTTGGAAGAAACCATCAGCGGCTTTAAGGGATTAGTAAATGGCGAATATGATGATATTCCTGAGCAAGCATTTTATATGCGTGGCAACATTGATGAAGTAGTTGAATACGCCAAAAAAATGTAATATTTAATGGTTGGAAAATTATTTAAAAATATATTCGTTTTAGTTGAAATTATGATTATGAAACATTTAAGTTTATTGATTTTATGACGACTATTTTTTGGAGTATTTAATGTCATTATTTTCGATCACTATTGCTACGCCGGAAGGAAAAATGTTTTCAGGAGAAATATCAAGCTGCACGGCAACAGGGGTTAATGGTAAGTTTCAAGTATTAACAAATCATGCTCCTTTGATATCTATGATTGATGTTGGTAAAATGAAAATAGAATTGGAAAATAAAAAAACTGATTATCTTGCAACAAGTGGTGGCTTTTTAGAGATTGAAAATAATGAAATGAATGTTGTTGTTGAAACAGCAGAATGGGCAAAAAATATTGATTTAGATAGGGCAAAATCCGCAAAAGAGCGTGCAGAAAAAAGATTAGCACAAAAAGACAATATTGATATTGCTCGTGCTAGTGCTTCATTAATTCGTGCCATAAATAGAATTGATGTTGCCGCCAAAACTTGATGTGATTTGGTTCTTAATAAAATTGCCCTATGTTTTTGATTTTTAATTACTTTTTGATATTAATACTTGACTAATAAGTGTAAAATTTTAAATTACTAAGAAATTTAGTAAAGGGTATCATAAAAGAATGGGTGTCCAATGAAAGTCAAAACCCTTCTCATATCTATTTTCATTTATTCCTTCTGTTTAGGCAATATTATGAATCTTCGTGCTCAAAATGAGACCGATGAAGATTTCGTATTTAAAGCAGAATTAGAAAAGTTCGTAAAAAGTAAAATTACGGAACTGGGAAAAGAAGCCATTCCCAAAGAAAAATTTCTCATTCAGCAAATGAGAATGCTAAATGAAGAAATTCGGCAACGTGTATCTTATACAGGGGATGTACGTGATAGATATTTTGACAATTTACAATTGAAATTAGATGAAATTAATAATTTAAAAGCCCGCTTAAATAGAGTTGGCGGCGGTGGTTTAATTTCATTTATTAACGAATTAGAAAAGCGAATTGAAGAAACAATTGAAACGGGCAAAATAGATTTTAAACGGCAGAAAGTATTTGAAGATGGAATACAGTTATTATATCTTGCTGAAGAAATGGTTAATCTTGATCCAAATGCCAGAGTTGAAGATAATCCTGAACTGACGAAAGAACTCAGATCCTCAAAACAAAAATTTATTAATGAATTTGGAGAATCATCATCTAAGATATTTAGTAGTTCCAGTAAATCTAGAAATGAAAAGGCTTCTATTTTTGATCTTTTTAAACAATGGAAACTTACAAACACATATAAATATGAAGTACGCTGGACAGATGTCCAAATTGTAAAAAACAAATTGTTAAGAAACAGTACAAGTGATCAAAGAGATAGAATGCTAAGGCGTGAATTGACTAATGCTGCTACATTATTCAACTTTGGATATTACAAACAGGCTGATAAATCTTTTGAAGAAATAAATTATCGTTTCAATCAAATTAACAACAAGGATGATATATATTATTACTGGGCTGAATCCAAGTTTAATTTAGGTCAATACAATGCAGCATATGATTTGTATTTGAGAATGGTAGAAGATTATCCTACTTCTAGCCTGGCTTCAGCTGCTTACGCCAAATTAATATTTATTACTTTTCATTTTGAAAAATATAATGAATTAAATCGGTTTTATAATGAATACGAAAAATATGCATCTTTAAACGATCCCGCATATGACGCGGTTCTTCTTGTTGCAGCTAATGCAGCATATAATGCAAATAACTATGAAAATGTGGTGAATATCAGTGTAAAAGTTCGTCCAAATTCTCCCGATTACTATGATGCACAATTTTTATTAGGTAAAGCTTACTGTGGGGCAGAAAATTTTGACCAGGCTGAGAGCGTATATAGTGGACTGCTACTCAAAAAAGGTTTGAAACCTGAGTTAAGATTCGATGTACTTTTAAGATTAGCGTATATCAATTTTGAACAGGAACTTTATCCTAAAGTATTAACAATACTTGATCAGATTAATCTGAACTATTATTTTTATGATCAGGTATTAATGACATATAGTTGGACGCTATATAAAATGGAACTTGCCAATCCTAAAGTTATAAATCGGGATTTTACTCTAGTTATTGAATATTTGAAAAAAATGATTGACGAATACGCTGAATCGGACTATTTTTTAGAAGCTAAAACTTTACTTGGGTATGTATACCAATTAGAAGAAAAAGTAAATTCTGCTTTAAATGAGTATGATTATGTGTACAAGTCAAGGTTTACCAAAGAACGTTCGGATGACATGATCATCGAAAGAGATAGCTTGAAACAGATGCTTCGGACTACAGAAAGACTTGTGGAAAAAGCATTAGCAACCAGAAAAAAAGCTGCTTTTAAAAAAGCAAAGAAAGTTAATTCTCATCTGAATGATCTATATATGAAAGTAAGTTACAATGATATTAGTTCATCGAGTATGGCCGCCAGGAATGAAGTTAGAAGAGTTGCTGCCCAGATACATGAGTTGGATCGTATTAAAAAAGTCGCTGAAGAAAAAGGAGATGTTATAGCACTAAATCGAGCAAAAATATTGAGAAGCAGATTAATGAGGGTCCTTACAACATTTCCTGTAGAAAATACCATCTCTCCATTGGGATTGAATTATTTTGATGAACATCCTTTAGCCAGAAAAGAAAGTATGATCGAAGATCAAAATTCAAAAGTGTTAGCAATGAGAAGTCGATCTGAAGAAGAAAGAACAGCAACTATTAAGAAAATTGCCGATATTGAAAGCGATATTAATCAGGCAAAATCAGACAAAGATTATAGTGATCTTATTCATTTGGAAATTCAAAGGGACAAATTCAAAAGATTTGAACAGAAACTGGATTACCTTAAAAGCTATTCATACTCTTTAGGTTTACAGGATTCCTATGTAGACTTACAAAGATGGAGTGATTTCGGCGGATTTGGAATAGCTAATGTCAATTTTGAATTGAAAAATTTGAAAAGTAAAAAAATGTCAGAATACAATGACCAAATTGTAAAGATTAATAGTATACTAAATAGTAGAAAGATATTGATCGAACACAAAATACAGTTGATCGAAGGTGAGATCAATTTAATGACACGGAAAGTTCGACAACAGGAAAGACTTAGAGAACGCGAAGAGCTTAACAGGAAATTTGAAGAATCATATTTTGATACACATACTACTGAAGTAGAAGACACTAATATTGTTCCACCTGAGTTTAATGAATAGTAATTTTAAATAAAATGGCTAAGTTCAACAAAAAAAATGATAAAAATATGAAAAACTACTTAATAAAAATATTACTCTGGATATTATTGTTAAATATGTTTTCATTATTTGCTCAAGATGAACGCAAACTGCGTGAGATGGAAACTTTAAGCGATACACTGTTTAAAACAATGTCAATTGATGAACTAATAAAAATACAAAAAATATTCAAAGGTCGGGTAGACAACCTGCGTAAGGAAGAAGAAGAATTAAGAGGTAAAGGATTAGAAGTCAGTGAATCCTTCGTAAAGGAGGGAAGTGTAAAAATAAAAGATCAGGATAAAATACTTATTAGAGTCGCTGAGTATTATATTGAAGAAGGTGATGATAATTTTGAGAAAGATTATGATGCATATTTAGCTGTAGAAGAAAAATATCTGGGACTACTTAATTTATTTGATGAGGGACAACTTGAAACAGAACCCACAATCCCAAGTGAACCGATTTATGATTACTCTAAAGCTATAGGGGTCTATGATAAAATTGTTGATGATTTTCCTCAAAGCGAATATGCGGATGATGCATTATATTCAAAAGCATTCTTATTAGAAAAAATGAAACAAGGATTGCAAAGCAGAAGAATATATCAGGAAGTAATTGATAAGTATCCTGAGAGTTTATTCGCTGCTGAATCATATATGAGATTGGCAGAATACTATTTTGCTCCTCGAGAAAACAAAGAAAGAGAAAAAAATATAGTTGAACTTCAAAAAGCAATTAAACTTTATAAAAATGTTCTTGATTATCGTAATTCAAAACGATATGACGAAGCTCTATATAAATTAGGTTGGAGTTATTATAAACTTGCCGCAGTCGATCCAAATTATTATTCTGATGCCATTATTTATTTTCTTGCTGTTGTTGATGATATAAAAAGAGCAGAAAAGCTTGATCCTAAGAATAAAATATCTACGCCTAATGTAAAAGATGAAGCAATTACATATATTGGCATAAGTTTTTCAGATGAAGAAACTTATGCTAATGCCGGGGTTGGCAATGCAAGAAGATTTATCGAAAATATTGGTGGTCGTGATTTCGGTGTTGAAATAATGCGGGCATTGGGTGAGACATATCAAAAAGTTGAAAACTATGAAACAGCGATATCTGCTTATACTAATCTTTTAGATATGTATCCAAATTATGCGGAAGCACCATTGGTTACGCAAAAGGTGGCTGAAACGTATTTTGATATGGGCAGGGATGATGATGAGTACAGAACGAGACAATCATTATTCGCCAATTATAATCCAAATTCTGAATGGTATGATTATATCAGTAATTCTGAGATACCGGATCGTTTAAAGTATCAGCAGGAAGCATATAAATTAACGGAAAGAGCCTTATATACAAATATTGTACTTGATCAGGAAAAAGCACAGGAACTTGAATCTGATAGTTTATCTGCTCCCGGAAATGAATGGCAAAAGGTTATTGATGGATGTCAGGAATATTTACAAGTATTTAGTACCGATAGTAATGCATATACAATAAATTGGAATTATGCTTTCATATTGGATGCAAAACTCTCCCGATATGATGAAGCCTTTGAACAATACATGCATGTAAGCAATGATTATCTTGAAAAAGAATTTCAGGAAAAATCAGCCATCAATGCTGTATTTGTTGCTGAAACTTTGGTTACTTTGGCGGCGGCTCCTCAAGACACAACAGGTCTTATTGATTTTGAAAATCCGGAATCGTTGAGACCGGACTTGTTAAGTGAAAATGAAAAAAGAGTAATTGAAGCATACAACAATTATATAAAGCTGTTCCCAAATAATGAAATGACTCCGGTATTTCTTGCTAAAGCCGGTGGAATCTATTTCAATCATAAACAATTTGCAGAAGCCAAAGTTTATTTTAATACACTTGTCAGAAGATTCCCGGGTGCAAAACAGAAAAGTATTGCTTACAGATCAATCATGAATTCGTATTTTGCTCTGGGTAAATTTAAAGATAGTGAGTTAATTGCCAAACAGATACTTCAACAAAAAGATATTCCTGATGAAGATAAAGTATTTGCTGAAAAACGACTTGCACAGTCAATATTCAAAAATGCCAAATTATTTCAGGATCAGGGCCAATACTTAGAGGCAGCATTAGAATATAGAAGGGTATTCGATGAATCTGCCGCTGAAAAAGGATTAGTCGATGCCGCATTATATAATAGTGCATATATGTATGATGAAATACAAGAATGGCAAAAAGCCGTCGATACTTATTTATTATTGGTAGATAAATTTTCGGATTCACAATATGCTCTGCGCTCTTTAAACAATGCTGCAGAAGATTATAAAGAAATGAAGCATTATGCTGATGCCGGTGATATATTTAGACAAATATATGAATTGAAAAAAGAAGATAAGGAAGTTGCTGAGCCTGCTTTGTCGAATGCAAGTTATTATTATGTTAAAGGCGAAGAATGGCAAAAAGCTATCAATGCAAATGATCAATACATTGCAATTTATCCTGATGAAGATTTAGCAGTAGATTTGTTTTTTGCAAACGCAGGAAATTATTTAAAACTTGGCAGTTTAATTGAAGCAAATAAAATTTACGAAAATTTTGCAAACAAATATCCTACTGATCCAAAAGCGATAGAAGCATTTTATCATCGTGGTGCTTACTTCAAAGAAAATGGTCAGATTTCTGCAGCAAAGGTTGAATTCTCAAAAGCAATTGATAAAAGTGAACAATTTGGTAGACAAGGACTGGATCCAAATAGATATTATGTTGGAGAGTCATTAAATGAATTAGTTGGAATGCTCAGAGATGAATTTAGTTCTATTGAATTGAAGCAACCGGAATCAAATTTAAGTGCACAACAAAATAAATTAAAAACTTTGATTCGAGAAATAGTTGAAAATAATAAAAAAATAATTGCAAATGGATCTATTCGAAGTTTTGAAGCTATATATAACTCTGCTTATGTCTATGAGGATTTTGCTACTGTTTATTCGAATCAGGAAAGAAAACCCGGATTAGATGCAAATCAATTGTTCGCTGAAAACAAACGTATTAATGAACAATCCGCACAATTTTTTGATTTAGCTGTAGAGCAATATAAAACAGCGATGAAAAACATTCCAATTGTAGCAGAAAAATTGGATATTGATATTTTTGCTCCTCCTGATACCACGGAACCAGTTTTTTCTGCAGAAGAAGATTCAGCATTAATAGTTAAACGTGCTGTGGAAAAAGACTCAACGAGAGAAGTGGCATTCAAATGGTATAAAAAATCGAAAGAAAAGATATCCGCACTACTATATAAAGAAGCAGAATTAACCAGAGAGAATGTTAGCCAGGCATTGGCTACAACTAATCCTCAGACTGATCCTGTAGCAAAATTGATTTATCAATTAAGGGTTGTTAACCAAATTGTTGCTCCGGCAATCAAACAAACTATCGCTGCCCATAAAAAAAATATTGAAGAAGCAATTACTTTAAATTTAAGCAATAAATATGTAGAAGAATCTAAAAGACAAATACTATTAACATCGAATAT
>DAOWAQ010000270.1 GCA_030634505.1 Calditrichia bacterium | reverse complement strand
AATTACAACATGGAATACGTTAAATGCCCAGGATAACCGGAATACAAATTTCCGGTTATCTTTTGGCGCTAATTACTTGAGCCGTTTTACAGCCTATGGAATAGACCTTGCTGAAGAAAGCGCTGCTTATGGATTAAGCACCTCATTGTTACACACCTCTGGTCTTTATGCTGACGCTTATTTCACAAATCCCACCAGTACAACCGTTGATGCTCAGCAGATTTCATTTGATATCGGCTATGAAAAAGAGTTTTCTTCTATATTTAGTCTTTCAGCAGAATTCAGTCAATATTTCTTTAGCAGCGACACGGCAAATATTCTGTCACAATTCTCCAATGCCTTTTCAATAAATGCTGATTTAAGTCTTGACCTTTTTGATATAGGATTATCTTATGATCGTTTTCTAGGCGAATCGGGTGCCTCCTATTTTAGTATAGATATTTCCACATTCCATGAAGTCGGACCACTTTATATATTGCCAATGTACCAGGCAGTATTTACATCTCAAACCGTTGACGAAAGTATATTACTAAAGACCAAAGGCAAGAAAAAGGATAGTCAGTCAACTGCAACCTCTACTGAACTTAGCGGACTGGCAAATTCTATAATAACTATTGTCGCGATTTATCCGGTTATTAAAAATTTGTCTGTATCATTTACACCATCACTAATCTTGAGTCACAATGATGAATTATCTTCCGAAGCCTCTCAGTTTGTCTGGAATGTCGGGCTTCGTTACCGTTTTTATTTATGATGTGAGAAATTGAATTAAGATTTATTGTAAGCAACATAACATTTTAATTGGTGATAGTAATAAAATGATTTCGGCATTTTTTCATTTTTTCTTGGATATTTAAAAAAATTATGATAGTTTTACTATAAATATTGAGATAAAATATAATTCTTTCCTGTCGTATTGAAAATTAAATTTATGAACTTGAGCAATGTTTTATAGAAGAAAAATTTTACTCGCTTTATTAGAAAAATTTGGTGGTCGACAAAAACGCACAGATTTCCAAAAATTGCTTTTTTTGTATTGTCAATATACTCAAAAAAATTATTATGATTTTTTCCCATACAAATACGGTTCTTTTAGTTTTCTTGTTAGTCAAGATAAATCTGTTTTACAAAAATATGGCTATTTGAAGAAAGACGAAGATTTTTTATTAAATAAAAACAGATCAACTCTTAATAATTTAAAAGGAAAAGATCAAAAATCTTTACATTCTTTTTATAATATTTACAGAGCTATAAAAGGTAGAAATTTAATCCGGCATTCTTACTTAAAGTATCCGGAATATACAACTAAAAGTCAAATATTAAACGCAATCTTGAGTTCAAGCGAAATAGATCAGGTGCAAAATTGGTGGAATAGTGATGAATCAGATCTTTTGTCATCAATAGGCTACGAAGGACTAACCATTGATAGTTACTTAAAGAAATTAATCTTTAATAATATCAAAGCACTTGTAGACGTAAGAAGAAATCCTATTTCAATGAAATATGGTTTTGCAAAGACAAGATTTAAGAATTATCTTGAGAAAGCCGGAATAAAATATTTTCATATCCCGCAATTAGGAATACCTTCAAATTTAAGGCAAAATCTTGATAATGCTGATGATTATAAAAAATTGTTTAATTATTATGATTCTACCGTTTTACCAAATAAAACAGATCAGATTAATGAGATATATTCTATTTTGCAAAAATATAAAAGAGTAGCTTTAACTTGTTTTGAAAAAGAACATCAGTTTTGTCATAGACACAGAATAACACATTACTTTGAAACCAATAAAAAAAACCAGGTAACCACCAGTCATATATAATAAATTAGTTGATAATGTATCTTCCTTTTGAGATTCCTAAAGCACGTGTTCTAATAACAGTTAAGACATATCCACTTCCCTCAAGCGCATACAATGAACTTGTATGCACAGCTGGTTTTTTAGATGGCAGAAAATGGATTAGGATTTATCCTATTGCTTATAGATTTCTGTCAGACGATAAACAATATCCAAAATATGGTTGGATTGAAATTAATTTGGTTCGAAATGAGAAAGATTTTCGACCTGAAAGTTTTCGTCCCAAATCCGGCATAGATGAAGATATTAAACTTCTTAGCAAAATAGATACTAAAAATAATTGGGCGGAAAGAAAAGAATATATTTTAAATGAAGTTTTTACTTCAATGACTGAATTAATAGAATTAGCAAAAAGTGACAAGAAAAAATCATTAGCCACTTTAAAACCTACTGAAATTATAGATTTTATAATAGAAGATGATGATAGAGAATGGAAAGACAAATGGATAGCTATTTCAAAACAAGGTAATATATTTGATTTGGAAAAAAGCAAAAAATCAAATACAAGTTTGTATCCAATTAAAAAATTGCCATATAAATACTCTTATAAATTTATCTCTGAAGGAGATTCAAATCCAAGAACAATGATGATAGAAGACTGGGAAATTGGTGCATTATTCTGGAATTGTATGCGTAAGACAGATGGTAATGAAGAAGCAGCAAATCAATTAGTAAAAGATAAATATTTTACATCATTTACTAAAGAGAAGGATATTCATTTATTTGTAGGTACAACTCAAAGATTTCATAATGTCGCTCCCAATCCTTTTATAATTGTTGGAGTATTTTATCCACACATAGAAAGACAATTTTCATTGTTTTAATTGATGGAGATCGTCTTGTTCAACTGATGATTGATTTTAATTTGGGAGTTAGTACAACTGCATTATTTGTTATTAAACGAATCGATTATGATTATTTTATAGAAGAGTAGAAACAGCCTACCAATCAATCGGAAAGTAATCTTTTAGAAACTTACCACACCAGTGTTTGCCTGTTAATATCCCATCAAAAAACGGATCACAGACGCGGGCAGCGCCGTCCACAATATCAAGCGGTGGCTGAAAATCGTGTTTGTCTTTTTTAAAGTTGGCAAGTGCTACCGGGTCTTCATCCGTAACCCAGCCGGTATCCACCGCATTTGTAAAAATACCGTATTTGGCTAAATCTTCTGCCGAGGTGTGGGTTAGCATGTTAAGCGCTGCTTTTGCCATATTTGTGTGCGGATGTCGCGAGTCTTTTTTAAATCGCAGGAACTTCCCTTCCATGGCGCTAACATTGACAATATGTTTCTGCCCGGTGTTATCACGCTTCATCAGTGGTACCAAACGGTTATTTAAAACAAACGGCGCGATGGCATTGACCAATTGCAATTCAATCATTTCGGCGGTTGGCACTTCTCCCAACTTTAAGCGCCAGCTATTTGTTTCCCGCAAATCCACTTGCTGTAAATCGGCGTCTACCTGTCCCGTAGGAAAAACTTCCTGGGTGTTTAAAGTATGGTCATATGAGTATGGTATTTGTGATAACTGCGCCGAAGCACGCAACCCGATTCCCGGCGCTTTGCCATCCCATGTTACCAGTAATCCCGATTTTTTATTCAAATTGCCATTTGTAAATGAATCTAATTGTTTAACACATGACTTATAATTACCCATCAGCGATTGAACTTTCGGCGGCAGCTCGTGTAACTGTTTTAATTCATTATCCATAAGATGGGCATAAAATCCCGGTGGTCGTCGCACTGTCTGAGCAGCATTGTTGATTAAAATATCCAAACGCTTATAATTCTGCTCGATAAAACTGGTAAAAATTTCCACACTGGGGGTGTGACGTAAATCCAAACCATAAATCTGTAAACGACCTTCCCACTCTTTAAAATCTTTCTCTTCAGAATAACGTATTGCAGCGTCCACCGGAAAACGGGTTGTCGCGATTACATTTGCTCCGGCACGTAACATTTTT
>DAOWAQ010000218.1 GCA_030634505.1 Calditrichia bacterium | reverse complement strand
CGTAAAATGATTTGTGAATGGGGAATGAGTGAGAATTTGGGTCCTGTAGCCTTTGGGAAAAAACAAGAAGAAATATTTTTAGGCAGAGAAATTGCGCAGCATAGGGATTATAGTGAAAACACAGCCCAGGGAATTGATAAAGAAGTAAAGGCAATTTTGAATAAAGCACAAAATATAGCAGAAACAATTATAAATAAAAATATCGATTTACTGCACGCCTTAAGTAAAGCATTATTGGAATATGAAATTTTAGACAGCGAGCAAATAGATACGATTATTAACGGTGAATCATTAAAGTCTAAAAAACCTAAAAAGAAACCTGTAAGCAAAAAAGTAGAATTAACCAAAAAAGATAAATAATTTTTAAAGGGTAACTGAAACAATCAGTACCCTTTTTTATTTAGTCTGTTTGCAGAAATTTGGATCTGAATTATTTCTTTATATCAGCTTTCGCTTTCTAAAGTTACTATTTAAATTATTACTTTTTTAAAGGTATTAAATGAATTCTATTATTGATTTTTTATCAGGTGAAATTCCGGGTGGTTTTCTCTTATTTCTACTAATTTTATTCATAATAAATTTATCTCTTTTCTTTTTTTATAGAGGATCAAAATTTTTCACAAAAGAAGTTTATAAAAAAAAAGTAACAAAATCTTCATTATTTTTGTTGGTCACCTATGTTTCATTATGGTTTATATTAAAACCTGTTCCAATTCCTGATCCTATTCTTATTATGCCATTTCAAAAAGGTATGGTTTGTGAATACACAATCAGTGAAATTTTAGAACAGCAAATAGATGGAAAATTATCAGAAGATTACAGATTGCATTATTGGGATTGGTATTATGATACTTGTATAAATGACTCAATTGATAATTTTGAATACCGCTTATTAATTGCAAATAGACTTAACATTGCATGGATAGTTACCGGTCAATATTTGTCAGATTCAAGGATAAATGTTATCGCAAAGAATGAAAATAGAACTATTAATAATGAATTTGAATTTATATCTTTAAAAGAATTGTCTTTAAAAATCGCAGTATGGTTAAATGATAAACTTCGAATTCTTGACATTGACAATAAAGATATTTTTGAATTGAATTATTCTGATGACTATTTAACTACCCTGACAAAAGCAAAATTATTATATCTTAATTTCGATTATAGTAAAGCGCTTGATATGGTTTCAAATGTTAATCCTGATCCAGTTTTATTGAAGTCAAAAATTTATCTGGAGTTGGGTAAAAGTGAAATAACTAATAATGAAAATTCAAAATTTGGGGAAAAAGAAAATAAGAATTTTTTAGAAATAATCAGTTTATTGATACCGGTTGCTCAAGAAGGTAAAGATACTCCTACTTTAAATAGGATTTTGGGTAGGTTATATTTATATGAAAAGAAATATAAAGAAGCGGAAATCTTTCTAAAAAAAGCGTTAACTCAAAATCCATATGATGCAAAAGTTTATAATGATATGTATTATTTGCATGAAGACAGATTTAAAGATATTGGTTTTGAAAACAGGTTTGAGATTTTAAATAAAGCTATTGAATTGGATAATGGCAATAGTGATGCAGTGTATAATCTTGCAAACGATTATTTTCAGACCGGAACGGGAAGTAAAAGTGGAACAGGTACCACTTTTGCATTAGAAACATTAAACAGATATATGAAAATTAATAGTGAAAACAATAAAATACTAATTTTGTTAGCTAGCATTAACTTGCAAATTAAGCATGCTGATGAAGCTATAAGTATTTATAAAAAATTAATTACCCGTGGTAATACTGACAGCGAATTGTATTATAATTTAGGTATTGGTTATTTTCATAAAAAAAATTATGATGAAGCTGAAAAAACTTTTATGAAATCCATTGAAATAAATGAATACCCCGATTCTTATTTATATGTTGGTGCAATAAATAGAATAACAGGTAATTTTGAAAAAGCTTTATATTATTATAGAGAACGTATAAAACGAAGCAAAAAGGGAGAAGATGATTACTATGCAAAAGAGGCATTGCACGGACTTCAATGGATTTTAAAAAAACAATACGAAGATTCTCTTGAAATTGAGAATTAGAATTATTATAAAATGTGTATCTGGCATTAAATATTTTCTTCAAATGTAGTAATAATAGATAGATAAAATAGAGAACATACCTTGAATATTAGTTATCAGAGTCAAACAGAGAATACGGCTATATCAGAATTCGGTTTTGATTTTACTAATGGCCCAAAAATTATGGGTATAGTAAATGTAACTCCCGATTCGTTTTATGATGGTGGAAAATATTCAAATTCAGTAAATGATTCCATTCGATATGCTTTAAAATTAATCGATGATGGAGCAGATATTATTGATATTGGTGGTGAATCATCGAGACCGGGAGCTGTTTCTGTCTCTGTAACGGAAGAAATTAATAGGATAATTCCGGTAATTGAAGGTATTCGAAGTCAAAGTGAAATCCAAATATCAGTTGATACGTATAAATCAAAAGTTGCCAAATATGCTTTAGATTCGGGGGCAAACTGGATAAATGATATTTCAGGCTTCAGATTTGATAATAAAATGATCGAAATTGCGGCAAAGTACAATTGTCCTGTAATTGTAATGCACATGCAGGGTGATCCACAATCAATGCAGTTGAATCCAAAATATGAAAATGTGGTTTCTGAATTGTTCAAATTTTTTGATGAAAGAATTGCATATCTAAATCAAAACAATATAAATAATATTATTATTGATCCCGGAATAGGATTTGGTAAAACACTAAATCATAATCTTGAAATATTAAATCAGATAGAAAAATTCAAAGAATTTGGATTACCTGTATTAGTTGGTGCTTCAAGAAAATCATTCATTGGTACAATCTTGAATGAAACAGTTGAGAATAGACTTTCAGGTAGTTTAGCAATTCTAAGTTGGGTAGCGATTAAGGGGGCAGATATAGTTAGGGTTCACGATGTTAAGGAATCAATAAACTCAATAAAAATCATTAATTCAATCAAAAAAATAAAAATTAATCACTTTTGAATAAATAGTTTAGTTTTAATTAATGTAACCGAGAATTAATTAAGTCATGATTTTTAAATTTGGATTTTTACCCATTACGATAATAGATATTTTCGATATAGGAATTGTAGCTTTTGTTATTTATCAAATGTACGAATTTCTAAGGGGAAGTATTGCTGCGAGAATGTTTATGGGTTTACTGGTAATCTTGTTTTTTTCAGTGGTTGGGGAATTGCTTAACATGAGTGCTTTATCCTGGATCATGTCGAGTTTAAAAACAGTTTGGGTAATAGCATTTGTGATTATTTTCCAACCGGACTTAAGAAGATTACTAATCTATTTGGGACAGACAAAACTTGTCCGTGCTATAGTTAGGGTTGGTGAGCCGGAATTTATTAATGATGTTGTTAACGCGACCATAGAAATGTCAAATAAAAATTTTGGTGTGATTATAGTTATGTTAAGAGATGTAGGTGTGAAAAGTGTATTGGAAACAGGAATTAACATGCAGGCCCAAGTATCAAAACCACTTATTGCATCAGTGTTTAATCCAAGATCTCCTTTACATGATGGAGCATTGGTTATTAGAAATGATATTGCCCTTGCTGCAAAGTGTTTGCTGCCATTGTCTCAAAATCCCAATATTGATCCGGCTTTAGGAACACGTCATCGGGCAGCAATTGGTATATCAGAACAAAGTGATGCTATTGTAATTGTGGTATCAGAAGAAACCGGAATGATATCAATTGTAGAATCCGGAAATATGGTTAGGGGATTGACGGAAGATATGTTAAGAAAAAAACTTAAAGATGCTTTTGCACCTTTACCAAAAGAAAAACGGGGATGGAAATTTGGTTTTGTGACGAGTGACACATAATTTAGTGCATTAAATATGTAATTTTATAGGTCTAAAGTTTTGTTTTTATTTGTAATAATGGTTATATTTGAATGATATTTAAAAATGATAATTCTTTAAGAGTTTAAAGGAATATTTGTTAACGAGATACGATTATAAAGAAAAAGAAAAAATATATTTGGAGGAATCTATGAAATATCGATCCTACACAGTAAAAAAGAATCCGATATTAAAAACAATTTTATTATTATCTTTTATATTGATCTTAAACCAAGGCGTATTTGCGCAAACAGCTTGGACTGGATCAGGAGATGGGAGCAGTTGGAGTGACGGATCTAATTGGAGCGCTGGTGTTCCAAATGGAAATGATGTGACTATTGATCTCGCAAGTGCAGCTACAATTGTAGACGCAAGTTT
>DAOWAQ010000129.1 GCA_030634505.1 Calditrichia bacterium | reverse complement strand
TAGTGTTATTCCGGAATTAAAAGGAAAATTGGATGGTATCGCAATGCGCGTACCGGTTGCTGATGGTTCTATTGTAGATTTGGTTGCAGAATTGAAAAAAAATACTACTGTTGAAGAAATAAATGCTGCAATGAAAAAAGCCGCTGATGGACCAATGAAAGGTGTATTGGAATATTGTGAAGATCCAATAGTTAGTTCAGATGTAATTGATAATCCACATTCTAGCATATTCGATAGTTTAGCAACGACTGTTATGGATGGAAATTTCGTGAAAATTCTTAGCTGGTATGATAATGAATGGGGTTATTCATGCCGCACCATAGATTTGGTAAAAAAGGCCGCAGGTTTATAACAAATAAAAGTTAAGATAAAGAGGACTGTTCTTGAGCAGTCCTCTTTTTTTTGGAGAAAAGTTATGGCAAAAAAGACTATTGAAGATGTTAATCTCAAAGATAAAAAAGTATTAATACGCTGCGATTTCAATGTACCATTGGATGAATATCAGCAAATTACCGATGATCGCAGAATTCAAGCATCGTTACCTACGATCAAAAAAGCATTACAGGAAGGCGCTGCAATTATTTTATGTTCACATCTTGGAAGACCCAAAGGTGAATTTAAGCCGGACTTAAGCCTGGCGCCCATTTCTTTACAATTATCTGAATTGTTGGGACAGAATGTAGCATTAACAGTAGACTGCATAGGAGATAATGTTCAAAATCTCAAATCTGAAATGGAACCTGGAGAGATTTTACTTTTAGAGAATTTGCGTTTTCATAATGAGGAAACTAAAAACGACCCTGGATTTGCCCAACAGTTAGCCCAGGGGTGTGATGTTTTTATTAATGACGCCTTTGGTACCGCGCACAGAGCACATGCATCCACGGAAGGTGTAACGAAATTTATAGATGAAAGTGTCGTCGGCTTATTAATTGAAAAAGAGCTTAAATTTTTAGGTGAAGCTGTAGATAATCCTGAACATCCTTTTATTGCAATATTGGGCGGTGCAAAAATTTCCGGTAAAATTGATGTCATAACAAACTTGTTCGATAAAGTAGATAGCCTGATAATTGGTGGTGGAATGATTTTTACATTTTATAAAGCTATGGGTTATGAAATCGGTAAATCACTTTTGGAAGATGATCGTGTAGCCATGGCTTCAGAATTACTTGCAGTAGCAAAAGAAAAAGGAGTTAATCTTTTATTGCCCGATGATGTTATAATTGCAGATGATTTTAGTAACGATGCTGACTTTAAAACTGTCAGAATCTCTGATATTCCAAAAGACTGGATGGGGCTTGATATCGGTCCAAAATCAATAGAGAAGTTTTCTAATGAAATTCGTAAAGCGAAGACTATAATTTGGAATGGACCGATGGGCGCTTTCGAAATGGATAATTTTTCACATGGTACAAAATGCATTGCTGAAGAATTGGCTCAGGCTACAAAAAATGGAGCCACAACGGTCGTCGGTGGTGGAGATTCAGCAGCGGCTATTTCCAAATTCGGACTTGAAAATAATATTACACATATTTCTACAGGGGGCGGCGCTTCATTGGAATTTCTTGAAGGTAAAAAATTACCTGGGATCGAAGCATTAAATGATAAATAAGTTAAACATTGTACCATATTTATAAATAAGAAAAAGAAAAAATAAAATAGGTATAGGTATAAAGCATAAGGATCAATGCATGTAATTTTTACTATTACCCTATTTCCTTATACCATATACCTAATTTCATACACAGCATCGAAACTGTTAAATAATTAAATAAAAGGAAACAACTATGCGAAATATTGTAATTGCCGGTAATTGGAAAATGTATAAATCCAATTCAGAAGCGAAAGAACTTGTAGAAGAATTAAAAAATAAAACAAATGATATTATTAAAACCAGAATGATAGTTTGTCCTCCATATACTGCTTTGTCGATAGCAGCTGAACTGGTAAAAGGAACTAATATTCAAGTTGGGGCACAAAATATGTATTGGGAACAGCAGGGCGCCTTTACCGGTGAGATATCAACTGAGATGATAAAAAGCACGGGCGCTACATTTGTTTTAATCGGACATTCGGAACGTCGTCAATTTTTTGGAGAAACCGATGAAACAGTCAATAAAAAATTAAAAGCAGCGCTTCAATCAGGATTAAATCCGATTGTATGTATTGGTGAGACATTGGAAGAGAGAGAATCAGGTGTGACCAATGATGTAGTTGGAAAACAGGTTGAAAAGGCTCTGGCTGATATCTCTACTGAGTCAATGAAAAAAGTTGTTCTCGCCTACGAACCTATTTGGGCAATTGGAACAGGCAAAACTGCTACACCTGAGCAAGCACAGGATGTTCATAAATTTATTAGAAGTATTCTTTTTCGATTGTATAATACTGAAGTTGGAAATGAAATTGTAATTCAATATGGCGGTAGTGTTAAACCGGAAAATGCTACGGAATTATTATCCCAACCGGATATTGACGGTGCATTAGTTGGCGGTGCTTGTTTAAAGGCTGAGTCGTTTTCTGAAATAATTAAAGCTGCAGAAAAATTAAGTTAGGATGATTCGTAAAATTTGAAAAAACTAGAATAGAGTTCATATTAAATTCTTGATAAACGAATGATATATAAGTAAATTTATCGACTAATTTTTAATTCGGAGAAAAATATAAATGTATAGTTTTTTGATAGTTTTATTTGTTTTAGCATGCGTAGCCATGATTTTGGTTATTTTACTTCAAGCAGGTAAAGGGCAGGGATTAGCCGGAGCTTTTGGTGGCGCAACAAGTGGCGCAGTATTTGGTGGTCGCGGTGCTGCAACTTTTTTAAGTCGATCTACTACAATTTTAGCAATCACTTATATGGTTCTGTGTTTATTAATCGGTATGTTATATAAATCTGAAAACGAAACAACCCGACAGAGTTTGATTCAACAACAAGCAGCCGAAGAATCAACATTACCTGCATCTGATATACCTATTGCTCCAATTCCTGAACAAGGACAAAATTAACAAATATTAGCTGGAGTGGTGGAATTTGGTAGACACGCTATCTTGAGGGGGTAGTGCTTTTCGGGGCGTGCGGGTTCAAGTCCCGCCTCCAGCACCAAAATTATTTAAGGACAGATTTTCTATCCTTTTTTTATGTTCGATTGAAAATTTGGAAGAATACAAATGTCTGAAATTAAATGCATTGTTTTTGATTGGGGGGGTGTGTTGATTGAAAATCCGGTTGAGGATTTTGCTATGGAATGTTCGAAAATGATTGGAGTGAATGTAGATTCACTTAAGATTGCTTATTCAGAATTCGCGAGTAAATTTGAAAGGGGAAGAATCAGCGAATCAGAACTATGGAATAAAATCGGAAATAAATTAAAAATCGATATTGGGAATGAATATTCAATTTGGAAAGAATGCTTTAAAAAAATTTATATTCCAAGAAATAATCTATTTAACCTGGCTACACAATTAAAAAAAAATGGTTATTTAGTATCGTTGTTGTCAAATACTGAAATGCCGACAATGAATTTCTTTAATGAACAGAATTATGATATGTTCGATTATACTGTTTTTTCCTGTATTGAGGGTTTTGCAAAACCAGAAGCAGAACTTTATAATATATTGTTAAATAAAATGAGAATTCCTGCTCATCAATCATTATTTATAGATGATAAATTTGAGAATATTGTCACAGCACAAAAAATACAAATGAAGACTATTCATTATAAAAATTATGAAGATTTATTTTGTAACCTCTGTAAATATAATATCACAGTATAAGTAAAAATAAATAACATTTTATATCAGTTTTAAAATTATGTCATCCTGTCATATCAGTGCATTAATGATTTAGCTAAATAATAATAAATTATTTGAAATATTGATTGTACTATCTTAAATAAAATTAGATATTTATGTCTGTAAATATTATTAAATTTTTGCTTGGCATGGATTTTGAAGTTGAACAAAATTGAAATATATACGTAAAACTTTGACATTTGAATAAAGGAGAATAAAATGCCGTTTTTTATGTTTGATTCAACTATGATATTACTTCTGCCAGCTATCGCTTTAGCCATTTGGGCTCAAATACGTGTGAAATCTGCATTCAAAAAATACAGTAAGATAAATTCTTCCCAGGGGTATACAGGAGTAAAAGTCGCAGAATATTTATTACAGCAAAATGGCATCACGGATGTTCAGGTTGAATCTGTCGAAGGTACTTTAAGTGATCATTATGATCCCAGAACAAAAAAAGTCAGGCTTTCTGCTAATAACTATAAAGGATCATCCTTGGCTGCACTAGCTGTTTCTGCACATGAGGTCGGACATGCAATTCAACATAATAAAGGTTATGTTCCATTACAGATCAGACATTCGATACTACCTGTTACGAATATCGGTTCCTGGGCAGCGTTTCCATTGTTTTTTATCGGATTTTTCTTTCAATATCCAATGCTGATGGATTTGGGAATAATATTCTTTGCAGGTGTTGTTCTTTTTCATTTTGTAACTTTGCCTGTTGAGTTTAATGCCAGCAGCCGTGCTTTATCAATTTTGGAAACAAATGGTTTGCTTGTGAGTTCAGAGATAACGGGCGCTAAAAAAGTGCTCAATGCCGCGGCAATGACTTATGTTGCAGCTACGGCAGTTTCATTGATACATTTAATTAGATTAATAATTTTACGTGGTAACGATTAATAATGGAGGTTTAAATGTCAGGTATAAAGGATTCATTTCCGGTAGTTTTGGGTTTGATAGCTATAGGTGTAATTGTTGGCGTCGTATTTACAACCGGGTTTAATATTGATAATAAAGGATTTGCTGATAAAACCGAATCTGCAACTATTTATAGTGAAGTCTCACAGGTCGAAGAAACATCTGTAACAACATCAAATTTTAACCCGGGGACAATGTTTGTTGATGTGGTAAAAAGGGTTCGACCAGCTATTGTAACAATTTATACAACAAAAAATGTAAAAATCCCCAACAATCCCTTTCACGATTTCTTTAGACAATTCAGAAATAGAGGTGATAATCGTGGTGATGAAGGCGAAAGAGAATTCCAGGAAAATGGATTAGGTTCGGGAATCATAATTAGTTCTGATGGACATATTTTAACTAATCATCACGTCATAAAAGATATGGATGAACTTAAAATCAAATTAATTGACGGTAGAGAAGCGGATGCTGAAGTTTTAGGAACAGATCCATCAACTGAAGTGGCACTTATAAAAATTGATTTAGATGATCTTGCAAGTGTAAACTTGGGTAATTCAGAAAATTTAGAAATTGGTGAGTGGGTGATTGCAATCGGTAGTCCGTTGGAACTTACATCAACTGTAACAGCCGGAATAGTTAGTGCCTTAAGTCGGGATATACCAATAATTAGAAATCAAACCCCTACAGGAATAGATAATTTTATTCAAACGGATGCTGCAATAAATCCCGGAAACAGTGGTGGGGCGCTTGTTAATTTAAGAGGCGAAGTAATTGGTATTAACACAGCAATTGCATCCAAAACAGGAAGTTATATCGGATATGGATTTGCGATACCTATAAATATTGCAAAAAATGTAATTAATGACATAATTAACTATGGAGAAGTTAGAAGAGGTTATTTAGGTGTTTATATTGAAAATATGGATGTAGTAAAAGCAAAAGGTGTTGGCCTTGAGAAGCCTCGAGGAGTATTAATTTCTTCGGTTATCGAGGATAAAGCAGCAGATAATGCAGGATTGGAAGCTGGAGATGTTATTCTAAAGGTAGTAGGTTTAGAAGTGAATAAAGTCAATGAACTTCAGGCTAAGGTCGCTTCTTATGAACCTGGTGATGAAATTGATTTAGTGATTAGGCGAGATGGTAGAGAATTGACAATTGAAGTTGAGTTGCAAGGAATTGATGGAACAATGACTTCAACGCCCGCTAATAAAAAACAAGAAGAAAAGAAAT
>DAOWAQ010000246.1 GCA_030634505.1 Calditrichia bacterium | reverse complement strand
ATGGATTGGGACTATATATTTAAAAACTGTGAACAAATCAGTGAGTTTTTATCTGATACTACAATTATTGAAAAAATCCGGAAATTATCTGATGAGGAATGAATTAATTGAATATAGAAATAAATTAAAAAAATTTAACAAATGGGAAATAAATTATTCAAAAAATACAACCATTCAAAACAGATTAAATCAATTTGAAGAATTATTTAATCTCATTTATGAATTGCCTGATGATGTCCGGGAAAAAGGGCACAGCGATCACTTACAAAACTTAATCTCAGTCCAAAAAAAAATAAGCAAAATAGTTTTAAACAAAAAAGGAAATGAATGAAAGCAAAAGATTTTTTTACTAAAGATGAACTGAATAAAATAGTGGGATCAATAGAGCAGGCTGAACTGGAAACTTCAGGTGAGATTCGTTTCCATTTAGAGAGCCGGTGTAAAGGGGATGTTTTAAAACGGGCAGTTCAGGTATTTAGAAATTTGCACATGCATAAAACCGAATTGCATAACGGAACACTTTTATATTTAGCGACTGTTGATAAGAAATTTGCTATTGTTGGAGATAAAGGCATCAATGAAAAAGTACCTGATAATTTTTGGGAAGATGTTAAAGATGAGATGTCAGAAAAATTTAAAAATAATGAATTTGTAACTGGTATAAGTAATGCTGTTCTGAAAATAGGAGAGAAACTCAAGGAGTTTTTTCCCTATCAATCCGATGATATTAATGAATTATCAGATGATGTTTCAATAGGTGACTAAAATTATATATCATATTTATTATTTCTATATACAAAATTACCATCCAAAATAGTTGCAACAACTTCCACTGTTGTTAAACTTTCTTCGGGATTGTTAGAATTCATCAAATCCTCAGATAGAATTACAAAATCAGCTAATTTTCCGAGTTGCAAAGACCCTTTAATCGATTCTTCATAAGAAGCATAAGCCGCGTCATTTGTATAGGCGATGATAGCTTCATGAATTGAAATGTTTTGACTTGGATACCATGATTCTTCATTTGAATCTAAATTGTAACGACGCGAAATAGCAGCCTGCATTCCTTTAAATGGATTGAAATCTGCGACGGGTGTATCTGAACCGAAGACTACTTTCGCACCAGAATTTATTAAACTGTTGATTGGATAAGCATTTTTTGCTCGTTCTCCCAAATATTTATCTGATATTTCTACATCATCAGCGATATGTAAGGGTTGCATTGAAGCAATGATATTTAATTTATTAAATCGATATATATCTGATTCATTTATAATTTGGCAATGTTCAATTCTGTGTCTTAAATGCATTGATGATGTGATTTGATTATTAGCTTCCTCAATTGCATTAAGAGCTTTATGATTTGCTTTGTCTCCAATAGCGTGAATAGTTGCACTGAGTCCATTTGATGCAGCATAATTTAGCTTTTGTTTGAGTTCTTCCTGTGTTAATAGTTCAACCCCGGCATGATCCAATCCTTCAAAATTATCAAACATTTCAGCAGTCTGTGAACCCAGGGAGCCATCAACATAGTATTTCAATCCTCCGAATTTCACCCAAGCATTTCCAAGGCCTGAATATATTTTTAACTTTACCATGGTTTCTACTTCTTCAGCAGGTGGATGACAACATATCCGTGTTTTGAGTTTTTTATTACGATGCAATTTCATGAACCGATCAAAATCATCCAGATTTTCCATCGAATGAACCGAGGTTATTCCAGCTTCAAGTAAACCAGTAGAAAATTTTATTAGATTTTGTTCCTGATTCTCTAATGAAGTGTCCATTGATTTTTGTTCCACTATTTGACAAGCATCTTCAATCACCAGACCGCTGAGTTCACCATCACTTTCTATCCCGATTTTATTTTTTAAAATAGTTGGGATATCAGAACTAAATCCACATTGATTTAAGGCTAATGAATTTAGCCACATAGTGTGCAGATCTTTATTAAATAGTGCAATGGGATGATCTTCAGAAATTGAATCAAGATGTTTTTTGTTGGGGGCTATGTCACCCCAAAGGTTTGCGTTCCATCCACCACCTTTAATCCATTCTCCATTTCTAAATCGAGAAATATTATTTTCAATTTCCTTTAAAGTTTCATCAAATGATTGGCAATGACCCAAAGAAATTTGATCTATCTTTTTTGAAGCCATCGCAAAATGCATATGGCAATCGATAAAAGAAGGTAATACCGAAAATCCGGATAAGTTAATTTTTTTTACCTGGGAATTGGGTAAATTTATTTCGTTTTCATTTCCACAAAAAACAATGTGGTTATTTTGAATTAATAATGCGGAATAAAATGGATGATTATTATTTAAGGAGTGGATTTTACCGTTGTAAAATAAGGTAAACATTTGATTAAAATAAAAAACCCTCTTAAAAGTAAGAGGGTTATAATTTATTCGGAATCGTCTTCGGTTAAATATCTCGTAGTAATTTTGTTTTGAAAAAGTTCTTCCTGCGCAATTACGGTAGGATTAATTTCCCTCTCATGGTCACGAGGATCATAAAATTCGCGATCATATGGATCAAAATCCTGTTCAAAACCCGATTCTTCTAAAATTTCTTTTTCTTTTCTTTCTGCAATTCGATCAGCGTTAATAGCACGTGCACGCCGGGATATAATTAAACATGCTTCATAAGCATTATCAGATACTTTATTTATTTCTCTTAAATCAAGAGTTTGTATTGCCATTAAACACTCCAAATTTTAATATAAAACTAAACAATTTAATACAATGGTTTAGTGTTGTCAAAATATTTTGCAGATTTATTGTTCTTCTAGTTTAGCGACTACTACAGCGCCAACACTGTCACTTAGAACATTGACACTTGTTCTAAACATATCCAAAACCCTGTCAACTGCCAGGATGATCGCTACTCCTTCTAATGGCAAACCGACAGCAGTCAATATTATAGACATCATTACAAGCCCGCTCATGGGAACGCTTGCTGCTCCAATGGATGCAAGCAGTGCTGTCAAGAGTACTATTGCTTGCGAGCCTATTCCCAAATCAATCCCATAAACCTGCGCAATAAATATGGTTGCCACACCTTCGTAAAGAGCTGTTCCATCCATATTAACTGTGGCGCCAATTGGCAGAGTAAAATTTGCAATCTTTTGCGGTACTTTCGAATTTTTGGTCACGGCTTCCATGGTTAATGGCAGAGTTACCATTGAAGAGCAGGTAGAAAATGCAGTTAATAAGGCAGATATCATTCCTTTGAAATGTAACACGGGATTGAATCTTCCGACAAATTTTAACAAAATAGGCAGATTCACAAAAGCATGTATAAACAAACCGGCCAATACAACCAGGAAATAAAATCCCAAAGATTGAAAAGCTGAGAAGCCTGTTTTTGCTACAATGCGTGCCATAATGCCAAATACACCTAAGGGTGCACTCAGTACAACAAAATGTGTCACTTTCATCATTGTGTCGAACGCAGCCTGAAAAAAACTGCTTAACTGAATTCGTGGTTTCTCCGATAATTTTGTAACAAAAAAACCAAATAAAATGCAGAAAAAAATCACTGGTAACACTTCACCGTTAGCCAATGCCTGGAAAGGATTTTCGGGAATGATTCGTAATAAAAATTCACTTAAATTTTGTTCGGCAGCAGCAATTGATTCGGGAGAATGTTCAAAACCAACTTCTGCGCCAACTCCGGGCTTAAAAATATTTACAAGAATTAATCCGGTTGAAATAGCCAGCAAACTACTGAATACATAGTAACCAAATGTTTTTAAACTGAGCTTACCCAGACCGGCAGCACTGCCAACACTAACAACCCCGGAAATAATAGATGTAATTATTAATGGCATGATAGCCATGCGTAATAAGCGTAGAAATATTTCGGCTAACAAATTTGCCAATGGAATTATTGGATCACCGACTATCCAGCCTGCCATTGCTCCGGTCAAAAGTCCAATGAAAATATAATGTGTGAGATTTAATTTCTTTAAAGACATTGTTATAATATAAATT
>DAOWAQ010000017.1 GCA_030634505.1 Calditrichia bacterium | reverse complement strand
ACTTTTTGTTCTTCGCCATCATCATCAATCAACTTAGCTTGAAAAAGATTGCTTAAACTGTATCTTAAACTTTGCGATTCATGTCTTGAGGTCCCGCCGAACGGGCTTTTCTGAAATCTGTCAATCAATTGTTCCTCACCAGCTGTATCAATCACAGTTTTATAATATCCATAAAATGGTGAAGAGAAATCTGGTGTGTAGGTGTAGGAAATCTGTGGATCCATTTTGTGCCTGATAAATTTAAGTGAACCAATATTAGGTTCAAACATACCATATAGAGTCGTTTTTAATGATAAACTGGTATTAAATGTTCTGCGAATGGCGAATCCTTTTTTCTGTTTTTTAATTACAGAATTAGAAGCAGAATCAAGAAATCCTTCAGTGGTTTCATCTACCCAGGTTTCTTTGTAGCTAAATGATGGATTTAAACTAAAAACTCCCATTATTTTCTGTGGAGAATTAAACTGCAAGTTGTGATCAATACCCTGAGTTATAGTTTCAGTCGTAGTAGAATCCCCAATAATTTTTGAACCTTTTCTGATAGCTTTCGAATTATAGGAAAAGTAAATATCTTGATACCAACTACGTTTTCCTTTAACTCCGATTCCGGTAAAAGTTTCATATATAGAGGTCTGAGAACGCGAAAAGGAAATTTGTGGTAGTGTATAATTAATATTTCCGCTTTGTAAATTTTCGGTACGACTAATATTTAAATTCATACTGTTTTTTGTACCTTTAAACTTCTTGCTTACTGTTAGGTTAGAAGTGATTACCTGGTTGGTGCGGGTTTCAAAATTACTATTGTATTCTTTTTCATAATTTTTATCACTTTGAAATTTTCCAGCAGCTGTTATTCTTAATGTTGGATCGATTGTGTGAGAGTGTCGCAAGTCAACACCCCATCTTTCCCTTTTAAGACCTGAATTTGGATCAACGGGATAATACCTGGCAGAAAAATGGCCATTAAGAATGTATCTTACTGTATAATTAAGTTCAGCATCGTAAACAAATCCGAGTTTGTCGTAAAAATCTGTTAAAAAAGTGGCGTCAACATAATCGTTAGGCGCCCAATAATAACCAATATCTTTTAAAAATCTGCCACCAAAAGAGCTTTCCCCATAACTTGGAATTAAAATACCGGAACGTCGTCCTTTTTTATTGGGGAATACAGCAAATGGTAACACAGCAAGCGGCACATCTGCAATATAGAAATAAATTGGTTTAGCTACTACTTTATCCTTAACAAGCACACGCATTTCATCACTTCTGAAATAGAAATGAGGATTATCTATATATTCACAGGATGTAAAATAACCATCCTGAACCAGCATAGTGTTTTCACTAATTTTAAATATATCCTGTCCCCTGTAATATCCAGGCGACATTTGTGTTTTTCCATATACAATTTTGCCACGTTTTGTTTTAAAGTCATATCGCAGTGTATTTCCGTACATTGGTTCGTCTCCCTGTTCTGTAAAAACAGGTGTATCTTTGTAAATTGGATTTCCCAAAGAATCAACTGTATCGATAACACCTTCCGCAAACAGAAAATTTTCATTCTGATCTACAACGATTTTTGCAGCGGTCAAAGTCATGTTTTCATATTTAACCTGCGCATTTCCGTAAAGATAAATTTTATTTTTACTGCGACTAAGGCTGACAATATCGGCGTCATAAACAATTTTAGATTCTAATTTAAATTTTTCTTTTTCAATAGTAGTATCTGCAGCGATTGAATCTAATTGTGTACTGTCAGTAATAACTATTTCGTTGGGAACTTCTGAAATCGAATCTTTCAAAACATTGTCTTGCGCAAAAGAGATATTTGTCATTAAAATAAAGATAATTAAACAATATAAGTATAATGAAATATTTTTTAATACGGCCCAAATGTCAAAAATTTTATTCATCCTAAAATATATGCCGTTATAGTTAGACAACAAATAAAAGTAAATATTCCAATCGCTGTTAAAAATTATGAAACCAATCGAAAATCTACTTTCCCAACTTCTAAGTTTACTTTATCAACTATAATTTTAACTGTGTCTCCCAGCCTTAAAGCCCGGTTTGAATCACGCCCGATCAAAGAATAGGATTTCTCATTAAATATATAATAATCATCATTAAGATTTGTTATATGTATTAATCCTTCAACGAGTGTTTCTACCAATTCAACGAAAATTCCAAAAGACATAACCCCAGAAATTACTCCTTCAAATTCCTCCCCGACATGCAAGCTAATATATTCATTTTGTTTTAATCGCACGGATCCTCTTTCAGCTTCCAATGCCAATTTTTCCATAGTTGAGGATTGGTCACAAATCTTTTTTAATTTTCTTGTAAACATATTTTTATCAAATTTTGAACTTTTCAAATATTCTCTTAATAATCTGTGCACTGCCAAATCAGGGTATCTTCTGATAGGAGAAGTGAAATGGGTGTAATCTTCAAATCCCAATCCAAAATGTCCGACGTTTTTTGTGGCATACATTGCTTTCATCATTGATCTCAAAGCAATTTCTTCAATTACTATTTCTTCTTTAGAACCCTTGATGTCATTTAAAAGTTTCTGAAAAAAAGACGTCAAATCATTTTTATTAAATTTGATTTGATAACCAATGGCTTTCAGAAACTCGAGAAGTTTTTTCATTTTTTCTGTATCGGGCTTTTCGTGTACTCGGTAAATGAAAGGATAGGAAAATTTCTCGCTGCTGATTTTTTTAATATGTTGGGCGACAGTTTTATTTGCAGCCAGCATAAATTCTTCGATCAACCGATGGCTATCAAGTCTTTGTTTTCTATGAATTGCTGTCGGAAATCCGGTATCGTCCAGGTCGAATTCAATTTCCGGTGTTTCAAAATCAATGCCGCCGTCACTCAATCTTTTCTTAGTTAATAGCTTGCTGAATTGCATCATGTCGTTCAGTAAAGGATAAAATGGATCAGTGGATTTATTATCAATAATAGATTGTACTTCTTCGTAGTTGAATCTTCGTTTACTATGAATTATAGAAGGGCTTATCTTATAGTTTGCAATATTACCTTTAGGGGAAAACTCCATGATACAGCTAAAAGTCAATCGATCTTTTTGAGGTTGTAAGCTGCAAAGCTCATTAGACAGGTGTTCGGGCAACATTGGTATAACTCTGTCCACAAGATAAACACTGGTAGTCCGTTTAAATGCTTCTTTATCGATAGATGAATTTTCAGCAACGTAATAACTTACATCTGCGATGTGCACACCAAGCTCATAATTACCATTATTTAATAATTTAAATGTAACCGCGTCATCAAAATCCTTAGCGTCTTCAGGGTCAATGGTAATACATGTTTCATTTCTGAAATCAATTCTCGATTTTAATTCGGACTCTGTAACTTTATACTGAATATTTATTGCTTCATTTTCAACCTTTTCAGTAAAGTTTAATCCCAGTTGAAATGATCCGGCAATAGAAGCAATGTCAACACCTTTTTCTCCGGGAAATCCCAGAATTTCTATAATAGTACCTTCAGGATTTTGGTGATCACTTTTCCATTCATCCAATGTAAGCAGAACTTTTTGACCATGCGTTGCTTTACCATATTTTTCTTTTGGAATAAAAAAATCACGATAAATTTTAGAGTCATCCGGTACTACATATCCATAATATTTAGTCAGATGAAAAGTACCAACAAAGGTTGTCCGAAACCTTTTTACTACTTTTGTTACAAATCCTTCTCGTCTTTTCCCTTTTGATTTTGCATAGAGTTTAACTTGTACAATATCCCTGTCGAATGCAGTGTTTAAATGGTCTCGTCCAATAAAGATATCATCATTTTTATTGTTTTCGTCAAGTACAAAACCAAATCCTCCGCGAGCGATTTTTAATTCACCTTCTACAAAATTTTGTATTTCAGCTATAATAAAATTGTTAGTCTCTCTAACTTTTTGAATTAAGTGATGGGATTTTAGATTATCTAAAGCAGCCCGAAAAAATCTGTATTCAGCTTTATGTACTTCCAATACTTTAGAAAGGGATTTGGAAGAAAGTCCTGTCTCATTCTGTCTTAAAAGGTTTAATATGTTTTTTTCAAAAATTTGTTTTTTGCTTTTTGCCATGCAATTACACTCTTATTTTTAATATTCTTGGGAGATTATTTAAATCCGTAATAATTTCTAAATCTGTAAAACCATATTTTGTTGCAATATTTATAATTTGATCTTTAAGATTAGCATTCATTTCCATAATTACAAATTTACATTTCAGGTCTTTGTCAATCAACGATAGAATCTTATCATAAAAAAGAATTCCATTCTTATTATCAGTTAATGCTACTTCAGGCTCAAAATTCTTTATTTCATTTGGTAAATCATTCATTTCAGCTACAGATATATATGGTGGGTTGGACACTATGATGTCGATAGAATCAACCGGAAATTTACTTGCCATTAAAATATCATGCTTTAAAAAATTAACATTATTTGTTTTGTTAGCTGTAGCATTATTCTTTGCCAAGTTAAGCGCTTCCTGAGAAATATCAGTTGCAATTATTTTACAATCTGTCAAGTAATGGGCTAAACTAATTGCAATACAACCGCTACCTGTTCCAATGTCAATTATTGATATATTTTCATTCTTAGAATTTTTTACAGTCTCAATAATATGTTCAACGAGTAATTCTGTTTCCGGTCGGGGAATTAGCGTTGCGGGTGTAACTTTGAAATTAAGTCCCATAAATTCTGTTTCACCCAAAATGTATTGCAAAGGTTCATTTGCTGCACGACGACGAATAAGTTCTCTAAATAAAGAAACTTCTGTAGAAGATAAAGGTCGTTCAAACTGAACATATAGTTGAACTCGTGATAGATCTAAAACATGCGCTAATAATTGTTCAGCATTGAGGCGAGGATTTTCTATTTGTTTGTCTTTAAAGTAATCGGTTGTAATTTTTAATATATCGATTACTTTCCAGGTATTTTGTTTTTTTTTCATTCTATGTTAAAATCTGGATGGGAAGAAAGTTCTATTTAAAAACCGATTTCATGAAAATGGGGAAATATCACTAATAAATTTAATAAAATAGAATCTAAATATTTCAACTTATGGAATGTTCCAATTTTTCTGTACGATCAGCGAGCTGCAATTTTTCTATTAATTCATCAATCTCACCAAAAACAATACGATCAAGTTTATAAAGAGTAAGGTTAATTCGATGATCTGTTACACGCCCCTGCGGAAAATTATAGGTTCTGATTTTGGCACTTCTATCGCCGCCGGCCACCATGGTTTTTCTTTGAGAGGCTATGCTGTCATTCTGCTCTCTTTGAGCCAGGTCAAATAATCTTGCTTTTAATACTTTTAATGCTTTGTTTTTATTTTTTAACTGGGATTTTTCATCCTGGCATGTTACTACCATTCCAGTTGGAATGTGAGTTATTCTAACGGCGGAATCTGTAGTATTTACACTTTGTCCTCCCGGACCGGATGATCGATATACATCTACTTTTAATTCATTTGACTTGATTACAACTTCGACATCTTCTACTTCTGGTAATATTACAACAGAAGCTGCAGATGTATGAACCCGTCCTTGTGTTTCTGTATCTGGAACTCTTTGAACGCGATGCACACCACTCTCAAATTTTAATTTTCCGAATGCATCGGCTCCAATTACATTAAAGATAATTTCTTTAAAACCACCTCTTTCTGACGGATTCGAATTCATTATTTCAACTTTATAGTTATTTTGCTCACAGTATTTTGAATACATTCGGTAAAGATCACCAGCAAAGATTGCTGCTTCATCACCTCCGGTTCCGGCACGAATTTCAACAATGGCATTTTTACTATCATTGGGATCCTTGGGTATCAACAATAATTTTAATTGCTCTTCAAGTTTATTACGCTCAACCTCAAGTGTTTCAATTTCGTCTTTTGCAATAATAACTAATTCATCATCTTCATTATCATGAATTATTTCTAAATCATCTTCTACTTGTGAGGTAATTTTTTCCAGCTTATCACTAACAGTCAAAATTTCGGAAAGTTCACTTTGTTCTCGGGCAATTTTGCGGAATTTGTTAGAGTCAGAAGCAACATCGGGTTTCGAGAGTTCCTGAAGTAAAAAATTATTACGTTCTTTTAATTTTTGTATTTTTTCCTGGATCATAATAACACCTGTCGATTGTAAAGTTTAAGCAATTTCTGCTACTTCTGCATCTTCCTTGACTAATTCATCCTTATAATCATCGCCCAATGCAGCTTTAAGTGCAGCAATTCCAACTTCCAATTGTTTTAAATCAGGAGTACTAGTTGTTATTCTTTGTAACCACAATCCAGGCGCAATTAAAAATTGAACGATAGAAGAATTAGTTCTTTTGGCGGAAGCTTTTATTGCTTCATATCCAATTCCACCAACAATTGGAACAAAAGGTATATGTGTGATAAGTCTAATAAATAAATTTATATCACCATAAAAATAAATTACAAATGTATCCAAAAAAGCAAAAAAGAAGAGAGAAATAACCATAACCATCACTAAAAAGCTTGTACCGCAACGTGGATGGAATGTTGTAAATTTTTGAGCATTTTCCGGTGACAAAAATACTTTGCTTTCAAATGCAAAAATGGATTTATGTTCAGCACCATGATATTGGAATAATCTAACAACATCTTTCATAAAAGATATACCCCAGACATAAGCAAGAAATAGGGTTATTCTGATTCCGCCTGCAACCAAATTAAAAAGTAATGCTTCACGTTCAATATTAAAAATTTTGGTAGTTAAATATATTGGCAAACCAATAAAAAGACCCATGCCAAGAATTAAAGCAAATGATATTGTGAGAACAGCGCTGAGGTTAGACATACCTTCTTTTTTCTTCTTTTTTTTAACCTTTTTACCACTTTTTTTATCTTCTTCATCAATATCTTCCATTGCTTTATCAGCAGACCATTGCAGTGTTTTGATACCCAAAATCATAACTTCTATGAGAGTTATGGCGCCTCTGATAATTGGGATATTTAAATATTTTTTTCTCTGAATTAACGATTCATATTCCTGTGTTTTTATCTCTATTTCACCTGAAGCACGTCTAATAGCAGTCGCAAGGCGTTTGGGAGATCGCATCATCACTCCTTCAATCACGGCTTGTCCACCAACAGGCATTATTGTTTCATTTTGTTTTTTTTCTGACATTAATTTTACTCCAAATACAATATAAATTAAAAATATTTTTGCTAGATTATTAAAAAAAAAACGGAACGCACATCAATAAGCAAGATACACATTCCGTAATATTTATCTTAATTTATCCAACCGCAGAGCGGTAAGGCTATTTTTTACCGTATTTTTTCAAGAATTTTTCTACACGCCCGGCAGAGTCAACTAACTTCTGTTTGCCGGTAAAAAATGGGTGACAGGCAGAACAAATTTCTACTTTGAGGTCACCAACTGTAGTATGTGTTTCAAATGAATTTCCACATGCGCAGTTAACGGTTGCCTTTTTATATTCCGGATGTATTCCTTTTTTCATTCTATTTTTCCTTTCTCATATTCAATTAGAACCATACAATTTAAAACATTATTACAGCTTGAGCAAATATAATTGTAGAATTGATATGCTATAAAATGATTATTATGCAGGGATAATGAATTTATAAATATGCAAAGTAAATATTTACTAAATTATTAAAGAATCTAATTTCTGAAAATTAATATGGAAGATAAATTGTTTTTTCTTAAATAGATCAGGTATTCATTGCGCGTAAAAAATCTTTATTATCTTTTGTTTCCCGCATTTTTTCTAACAGGAATTCCATACCTTCGATTATATTCATTTCGTTTAACAATTTTCGCAATACCCAAACCCGCGATAATTCTTCCCTTGAGAGTAATAATTCTTCCTTCCTGGTACCGGATTTGTTTAATTCAATTGCAGGAAATATTCTTCTGTCAGCCAGGCGGCGGTCGAGAACAAGCTCCATATTACCAGTACCTTTAAATTCTTCAAAAATAACTTCATCCATTCTGGAGCCGGTATCGATTAAGGCTGTGGCTAATATTGTTAAACTTCCACCTTCTTCAATATTACGTGCAGCGCCAAAAAATCTTTTTGGTTTGTGTAAAGCATTAGAATCAACACCACCTGATAAAATTTTGCCACTATGGGGAACTACAGTGTTGTGAGCTCGAGCTAACCGGGTAATACTATCTAACAGAATAACCACATCTTTCTTTAACTCAGTTAATCTTTTTGCTTTTTCCAGAACCATATCTGCAACCTGAACGTGTCTTTCTGCCGGCTCATCAAAAGTAGAACTTACAACTTCAGCATCAACATGACGTTCCATATCGGTTACTTCTTCCGGCCGTTCGTCAATTAATAGAATCATTAACTCAACATCTGGATGATTAGCTGTAATTGAATTCGCAATTTTTTGCAGAAGAATGGTTTTACCAGTACGGGGTTGAGCAACAATTAATCCACGCTGTCCTTTGCCAATTGGGGTTAATAAATTCATCACACGCATAGAAAAATCGCGGCGGTCAACTTCTAATTGTATTCTTTCTTCAGGGAAAAGAGGTGTTAAATTATCAAAAAATTCTCGATCTCTCGAGGTTTCGGGAGATTCCATATTAACGGCTTCGACACGTAATAAAGCAAAAAATCTTTCGTTATCTTTCGGTGGTCTAATCTGTCCGGTGACTGTATCGCCTGTACGTAGTCCAAATCTTTTAATTTGAGAAGGGGAAATATAAATGTCATCCGGTCCGGGCAGATAACTATAGTCCGGGGATCTTAGAAAGCCATACCCATCTTGCAGGATTTCTAGTACACCTTTTGAAAAGATTAAGCCCTCCTGCGCTGTCTGTTCTTCTAATATCTTGAAAATCAATTCAGATTTTTTTAATCCGCCATAACCAGAGATTTTCATATCTTTTGCTATTTTGCTAAGCTCAGAATTTTTCATTTTTTTCATTTCTTCAATATCTAGCATAAGGTTTCTTACCCTTTCTTATTATATAGTCATTGCAATATGGAAAACATTGTATTTAAAGTATTATTGGTTTTATAAAATAATTTATATACTCTCGAATTGACATTTGAAATAGGAGAGAACGATTTTTGCGTTTCGTAGTAACGTCAATTTAATGCTACCTTAAAATTATGTCAAGTTATTTTATATTTCATCGACATAATTTGCCCCGCCAGATAATGGCTTCCCATAATAAATAAGATATCTGTAGAATTAAGATTCCTTATTAGGGATTCGAAAGATTTTGAAATATCTTTAACAAAAACCGTAGAAATTCCATGTTGAGAAAATTCATTTACTAGTATACTACCTGGCAGTTTGCGATGATTTTTAGGTTCTGTGATCCAGATTTCAGAGAAAACGTTTTTAACATTTTTAACAATTTCTTTATAATCTTTATCTTCAAGAAGTCCAATAAATAATTTTAAGTTCGATTTTTTAAACTTTTTCTTAATAAAATCTAAGGTACGGTTAAATCCGGATGTATTATGACTAACATCTAAATATATATCGGGATTACTAGAAATCTTTTGTATTCGACCTGGCCAGTTAACAGATGAAAGTGCTTTTTTAAATAATTTTTCATCAAATCTAATTTTGATGCTTTCTAAATAATAGGATCCTGCCATATAAGCAAGGCAAGCATTTTCAGATTGATGGGCTCCCATTAAACTGAGATCTAAATTTTTAAAGTGCTTATTCCTGTATTTGTCCTGAAAATTAAAAATTGTTTTATCCAAAAAGGTATCTATATTCAATTCACCAATTTGATCTTCAAAACGAGTAAGGTTTTTGAGTTTAAATTGAGTATCAAAATAAATATTCACTTCATCCTTTTGTTTGGATAAAAATACGGGACCTTTATTTTTAATAATACCGGCTTTTTCGGAAGCAATTTGAGTCAAGGTTGTTCCCAATTGTTTGTGATGGTCAAAATCGATGGGAGTAATAACTGCTACAGCCGGGTCAATTATGTTTGTAGAATCCAGTCTTCCTCCAAGCCCGGTTTCAAAGATAGCGATATCTACCTCATTTTGTTTAAAGTATTCAAACGCCAAACAAGTTGTGGTATCGAAGAATGTAGCTTTTAATTCTAATACAAAATCTTTTACTTTCCTCCAAAAATCTAATATAAACTGATTCTCTACGAACTCATTATTTATACGTATACGTTCATTAAAATTTACCAAGTGAGGCGAAGTAAATAGTCCAACTCTTAGTCCATGCTGCATTAATATGTTTTGTAAAATTATTGCGGTAGATCCTTTGCCGTTAGTACCGGCAATATGAATAGTTGGATATGTCAGGTGAGGATTATTGAAATAATGACTCAATTTTGAAATATTCTCTAATCCAAGTTTAATTGCAAACTTCTGTAAATCAAATAATTCATTTAAAGTTTTGTCTATATTCTTCATATACAAAGTAAAAATTAGAGGGCAATAAAAAAACAATAATTAAAGAATTGTTTCCGGTTTAAATTAATTTTCCTAAAATAAAACCGATTACAATACCTACTAATAGAACAACAGTTAATATTCTGTAATTTATTACATCTTTGGAATAACCTTTTTTTATTGCTATAATAGAAACAAAATATCCTAGAGCGTTGATTAGCCAAAATAATGGAAGTGCTAAAACTTTGGCTACGATTGGTCCAATCAGAGGCAATAATCCTATTATGTTTAACAATCCTATAAATGCCTGGGTAATAATTCCAAAAACAACTACTGCTCCACCGATTATGTTTTTATCAACCTGATAATGGAGAGCAATCATTATAAAAATCCCAATTATTAACCAAAGTAAGATGGTTTTCCAAAAGGTGAGAAAAAAATCTTTTAGTGTTATATGGAATTTTTTGTTTTTTGTTTTTTCTTCACTCATTAAGAATTAACACGAGTATTTTCTGTCGTTATTTGGTCTGATACCATGCCAAATCGTCGTTCTCTTTTTAAGAAGCTTTCAAGTGCAGCTAAAAAATCCGGTTTTTTAAATTCGGGCCAATGTTTATCCGTCACATAAATCTCAGAATAGGCGATTTGCCAAAGTAAAAAATTACTTATTCTAAATTCACCACTGGTTCTGATAATTAAATCAGGGTCTGGTAAATCAGCAGTTTGCAAATGATTTTGGATTATATTTTCACTTATTTCTTCAGGTAATATTTCACCCGCTAAAACTTTCTTCGATATTTTAACCATGGCATCTTTTATTTCGCTCCGTCCACCATAGCTTAAAGCAAGATTTAAAATTAATCCGGAATTATTTTTTGTTCTTTCAACAGCTTCCTGCATACTAGTGCGGGTTGCGTTTGGTAAATCTTTTAAATGACCTATCGTGGTAATTTTTACATTTTTTTCATCAAGTTCCTGAATTTCACGTCTAACGGTATTTACCATTAATTCCATCAATGCCGATACTTCCCATCGCGGTCTCTTCCAGTTTTCAATAGAAAAAGTGTACAAGGTAAGAATTTTAATTCCCAGTTCAGCGCAGATTTCAACGATTTCATGAACCGAATCAATGCCTCTGTTGTGACCGGCAATTCTGGGTAATCCCTTTTGTTGAGCCCAGCGTCCATTTCCGTCCATTATTATGCCAATATGAACAGGTCGGTTTGGGTGATTTTTTATATAAAGTTCCAGTTCTTTAGTATTCAATTTTGATGCTGCCTTTATTTTATAGTTAAATAGCCGGATAATTTAATCTGTTTATAATTAAAGTCAAGAAAAATCAATATCTATTGAACCTGTAAAGGACATTTTTTAAATTTCACGACTTTCAAATATTTAAGTTCAAATATTATTAAATTAAAGGATTTAAAAAAATATCGCGTTATCTTTATCACAAATTATGGCGATTTAATTTTTTTAGAAATTTACTAAACTTAATAAATATATGTATACAGACTTTATTAGAAATTTTTGTATTATTGCACACATAGATCACGGTAAATCAACCATAGCTGACCGAATGCTTGAAATTACCAAGACGATATCTTCCCGTAACTTGGTAAACCAGGTGTTGGATGACATGGATTTGGAACGAGAACGCGGTATTACAATTAAATCCCACGCAATCCACATGGATTACAAAGCTGAGAATGGAAAAAAATATGCTTTGAATTTGATCGATACGCCAGGCCATGTAGATTTCGCTTTTGAAGTATCACGCAGTTTGGCTGCTTGTGAAGG
Source organism: Calditrichia bacterium (assembly GCA_030634505.1). Classification (GTDB taxonomy): domain Bacteria; phylum Calditrichota; class Calditrichia; order JAJRVZ01; family JAJRVZ01; genus DAOWAQ01. Next base: position 3,875 of record DAOWAQ010000017.1, on the reverse strand, counting down.
CGCTATTTTAGTTGTCGATGCGGCACAAGGTATTGAAGCTCAAACAATTAGTAATTTGTATCTTGCCATTGAAAATGATCTGCAAATTATTCCCGTTATCAACAAAATTGATTTACCCAGTGCACAAATTGAAAATGTAAAAAATCAAATTATACAGGTAATTGGATGCACGGAAGACGAAATCCTATTAGTAAGCGCAAAATCAGGCAAAGGTATAAAAGAAGTTTTGGAAGCCGTTGTTAACAAAATACCTTTTCCAGATGGTTCTCCGGAAAACCCGGCGCAGGCCTTAATATTTGATTCGGTATTTGATCCGTACCGGGGTGTTATTACTTACATCCGTGTTTATGAAGGGAAGTTCAAAAAAAATGATCTTATTCAATTTTTTCAGGTGGCGAAAAAATTTCAGGTAGATGAAATAGGTATTCTGCGTCTTAAAAGAATGCCAGCCCAGGAATTAAAAGCCGGAGAGGTTGGATATTTAATTTCCGGTGCAAAGGATGTGCATGATACGAAGGTTGGTGATACAATTACACTTACTAAAAATCCCGCACTTAAACCATTATTTAAATATAAAGAAATCCGACCGATGGTTTATAGTGGAATTTACCCAATAAGCAGTGAAGATTTTGAACAACTTCGTGAATCTCTGGACAAACTGTATTTAAATGATAGTTCTCTGACTTTTGAACCTGAAACGTCCCAGGCATTAGGTTTTGGATTCAGATGTGGATTTCTTGGATTGCTTCACATGGAAATTGTACAGGAACGTCTTGAGCGTGAATATAATGTCAGTATTATTAACACAGTGCCGAACGTTGTTTATCATGTTTATACAACTTCCGGTGAAAAAATAGAAATAGAAAATCCGACTAAGATGCCTGAAGCAGGAAATATTGATTATATTAAAGAACCTTATATTTCCGCTCAAATATTAACACCTTCCGATTATATTGGAAATATAATGAAATTGAGTTTGGAAAGACGTGGAAGATTTATTAACTCTGAATATTTGGATGGTAAACGGGTAGATATGCATTTTAAATTTCCCCTATCAGAAGTAATCTTTGATTTTTTTGACAAATTAAAGTCCCAAACCCGTGGATACGCATCATTAGATTATGAATTTGATTCCTATGAAAAGGCGGATTTAGTTAAACTTGATATTCTTATTAATGGTGAGCCTCTTGATGCTCTCTCGACCATTGTTCACCGTGAAAAAGCGTTTGTGTGGGGCAGAAGATTGTGCAGAAAATTAAAAGATTTAATACCAAGACAAATGTTTGAGGTAGTAATTCAGGCGGCTATTGGAAGTAAAATTATTTCTCGTGATGTGGTTAAGGCATTACGAAAGAATGTAACTGCTAAATGTTATGGTGGTGACATAACCAGGAAAAGAAAATTGCTTGAAAAACAAAAAGAAGGCAAAAAGCGAATGAAACAGGTTGGAAGTGTTGAAATTCCACAGGAGGCATTTTTAGTAGTTTTATCCATGGAAGGGAATGATTAATTTATAGAATGTGTTGATTGTATTTCTTATCTCTGGAAGGAACAAATAAAGGTAGTTTAAGTATATCACAATTGAATATTTTCCATTGAAAAAAGTAAAGGAATTGTAAATTGATAGAGAAAAAAGTAAATGAAACTAAAAGAATTAAAGATTTTTTTGAAGGACTCTTTGTAGCTCTGATAGCGGCACTGATTATTCGACAATTTATTATAGGTAGTTACCACGTTCCTACTTCATCAATGGAGAAGACAATTCTTGTCGGCGATTTTTTACTTGTAAATAAATTTGTTTATGGTATGCGCTCACCGGATTGGATTGGAATTCCCTGGACCGATGTAGGATTCTTTATGCCTTGGTTTCGATTCCCCGCATTCGAGGATCCGGAACCAGGAGATGTTGTGGTTTTCAGATATCCTGTTGAACCAACCTTGGATTACATTAAAAGATGTGTTGCAAAAAGCGGGCAAACTTTCGAGGTACGTGACAAAGAAGTTTTTACAGACAATCAAATGTTTCCGCATACGCCCGGATTAAATTTTAGAGATCCCGGAATTATGCAAAGAAACGCCGGAAGATATAATTTTCAAACTTTCAGTGATCAATATTATGGAAGCCGTGATAATTTTGGTCCATTATTAATGCCAGCCCCGGGAGACACTTTCCATTTTACTGATTCAAACCGTTCAAAATGGTATGAACGTTTTCAAATAATCTTATATGAGAAAAATGAAATCACTTGTACATATAGGAATAAAAAAGTCTTTTTAACTTATAAAGAACCGGGAAATGGTATAGATGATGTTGATATGGAAAAATGGCAAATACTTATAAGAAGGGTGCCTATTGAAAATTTTGCAGTTAATGGGGAATCATTAAAAGATTGTGTTTATACTGTTGAACAAGATACATATTTCATGATGGGAGATAATCGTGATAATAGCGCTGATGGCCGTCAATGGGGATTAGTACCACACAACAATGTGGTTGGAAAAGCTTCTATTTTATATTTTTCATTGGATGATAAAAAACCCTGGTCAAGCTTAATAAGTAAAATTCGATTCGGACGTATGGGAGATATTATTAGATAAATGACTTTAAATTCACTTTCTTTAATTGTCATTACTTCAATAAAGTTTTATACTTTACTCCATAAAAAATGAACTCAGGTATTTATATTCATATCCCATTTTGTGAGTCAAAATGTGGTTATTGTGATTTCTATTCAATTACAGATTTAAAATATCAAAATGAATTTTTGGTAAGTTTGGAAAATGAAATCACAATTTATGCAGATGAATATAAAAATGGACAAATCTTTGATACTATTTATATTGGAGGAGGAACACCATCAATCTTATCAACCGAACAAATTGTTCGAATTCTTAATTTATTAAATGAAAACTTTAAAATTACCAATGATGCGGAAATAACAATCGAAATTAATCCGGGAACTGTTGACCAATCAAAATTATATGCAATTAGAAATGCAGGAATTAATCGCTTAAGTATTGGCGTACAAAGTTTTCAGGAAAATGATTTGCAGTTTCTTGAGAGAATTCATAACGTAAATCAATCTTTAAAATCTGTTAAACTTGCAAAGGATATTGGTTTTGAAAATATTAGCATTGATTTGATATATGCACTACCGGGTCAAACACTTCAAAACTGGGAATCATCTCTAAAAAGGGCAATTGAATTGAATCCCGAGCATATATCTGCTTATAACCTGACAATTGAAAAAGGCACTCCGTTCAACGATTTTAAAAATAAAAGCCGATTAAAAACACTTTCAGAATCACAGGAAAACGATTTTTTTAATTGTACAGATTCAATGTTGACCGGTGCAGGTTATAAACATTATGAAATATCAAGTTTTGCCAGGGATGAGAAATACATTTCTAAACATAATTATAAATATTGGCAACATAATCATTACCTGGGATTTGGACCCTCTGCACATTCATTTTGGAACAATCAAAGATGGGGAAACAAGAGGTCAGTAGAAAATTATATTTCACAATTGAATAAAAATGAAAAACCCATTGAATTTTGCGAATTTTTAAGTGCAAAAGATTTAGAATTTGAACATGTTTTTTTAAGTTTACGCACATATAATGGGCTTAATCTTAAAGGATTCAAAAATAGATTTAAAACCGAATTTGAGATAAAATATAAATCAATAATATCAACATTATTACTTACAAATTATGTGGAATTTAATGAAGATTGCTTTTATTTAACTAAAAAAGGAATGATGCTCTGTGATGAAATACTTCCGGCATTTATTAAAAATTAAATATTATATCGTTTCCATATTTTTAGTGATGCAATTCAATGTTTTTAGTCAAAGTGAATCCCAGCAATT
>DAOWAQ010000169.1 GCA_030634505.1 Calditrichia bacterium | reverse complement strand
TACAATTCCAACACATATTATTAATATTTGAATTTATTAAATATTATTTTATACCGATAATTTATTATAATTAGATGAATCGATAATTTAAAATTACTGGATTGTAATATTATATCGATTAAAAAATAAAAGTTAATAAATTTCTAAATTAAATATATCTTACATAATTTAGAAAAACTGGAGGAGTCAATGTCTTTTACAATCAATAAATCTGATGAAATACTTACTATAGTAGTAAACGACAAAAGGGCAACTGTCGATATCTCTGGCAGGTTCAAAGATCAAATCCATCAGGAAATTGAAAAGGGAAGTTTTAAAATCATAATTGATCTGACAAAGGTAGAATACGTGGATAGTTCTTTTTTAGGTGCTTTAGTGGCAGGATTAAAACGTGCTACAATGAAAAATGGTGATCTGAAATTGGTCTGTCTTCAACCACCTGTTCGTGCAATGTTTGATTTGACAAGGCTGTATCGAATTTTCGACATATATGATACCATGGATGAAGCAATTAACACATTTTGATCTTTTTTATTTTTTAAATATCTTCTGTAGATTGTTAATATTTTATTATTTATTGTATTTCAGAAAAAAATATATTTACATTCTTCAAGTTTTACCTCACTAGATAAAAATTCAGTCCATTAAAAGGAATTAAAAATGGAAAGATCAGAAACCATAAGTAATTCAGAATTGTCTTTGTTAACAGGAGATATTACAGAATTAGAATATGATGTAATTGTAAATCCTGCCAACGAGAACTTACAACTTGGAGGCGGGGTTGCCGGAGCTATTCGAGTTAAAGGTGGAGAAGAAATCCAAAACGAATGTGACAAAATAGGTGGGACTTATGTGGGTGGCGCCGTACTTACTAGTGCAGGTAAATTAAAAGTAAAACACATAATTCATGCAGTGGGACCAAAATCAGGTGAAGGTGAAGAAGAAGTAAAATTAAGAAATGCCACAATGAATAGTTTGTTACTTGCTGAAGAACATGACTTTGCAACAATTGTTTTCCCAGCAATCAGTACAGGTATTTTCGGATACCCTGTTGTCAAATGTGCAGAAATCATGCTAAAAGTTATAATTGAATATTTAAAACGTCCGACTAAACTTACAAAAGTAGCAATATGTTTATGGAGCGATGAAAATTATGAGGTCTTTGATAAACAATTAAATTTAATGATTAAATAGGTGAATCATTCTTTTGTGACTTTAACGTTTCTTTTACAAATTTTACATTATCAGTAATTATACCATCTATCGAAGTATCTTTCAATTTATTGATTGTTTCAATATCATTTACAGTCCAGACATATAATTTTTTCCCAAGACGTTTTGCTTTATTTAATAATGTTTTATTTATTATATTAAAATAAGGATGCCACGCGTCGGTGAAGACTAAGCGATCATATGCAGTATGTAAGCATGCGGTTCTTTGAAATAAATAGCCGGTTTGGATTTTCTTACTATTTATTTTAAGTATTTGTAATAAAAACGGGTTAAAACACGAAATCCAAACAGATTGAAATAAATTATGATTATTTATTATTGAAATTAATTGATCAGCAAATTTTAGATCAAAGAAATGAATTGTTTTCGCATCAAGATTTATTTTAACAGTATTCTTGAATCTTTGAAAAAACTCTTCAAGTAAGTCAATTGTATATTCTGTTGGAATGCCATTTTTGATATATTTTAAATGTTTTAAATCGTTGAAATTTGTCCTTCCAACATAACCATTTTTATTGAACATTCGGCGTAAAGAAAAATCATGAAAAACCACAATTTCACCTGTTCCACATTGACGGACGTCGATTTCAAGTCCCGTCGCACCAAGTTTGATAGCCTCATCAGCAGCACTAATTGTATTTTCAATATGCTGAGAAGTATCACCTCTATGTGAAATTATTAAGGGATTATTTTTCATTTAATACGGAATTATAATAATTAACATATTCAGGTACAATTTTTGAACATGCAAAATTCTTTATTGCAAATTCTTTTGCATTTTTCCCCATTTTTATAAATAAATTATCATCAGATAATAACTTTATAATGGAATCAGCAAATGCTTCTATATTTCCAACAGGAAGAGTAAAACCTGTTTGAGAATCTATGTTTATTTCAATCAATCCTCCTGCATTAGATGTAATACAGGGAATACCAAATGCCATGGCTTCTAATACTGCAAGTCCAAAACTTTCAATTTCGCTTGGCAATAAAAAAAGATCTGTGATACACAAAAGATCATGAATATTTTCCTGTTTTCCGAGAAAGAAAAACTTATCGCATAAATTATCTTGTCTGCAAAGTTCTTCAGCTTTATACCGTTCCGGCCCATCGCCAATCATTAAAACTTTTACATTTTTCTTCTGAAGTACTTTTTTTATTATAGGGATTATATCTGTAACTCTTTTCAAAGGTCTAAAATTTGAAATGTGTGAAATAATATATTCATCATCATCAGCAAATCTCTTGCGTACATCGGGTAGCTTTTCTGGTTCTCCCAGGTTTAAAGGGACGAAATTTGGAATAACTTGAATTGGATTGGTAATATCAAAAACCTTTTGAGTTTCATTTTTTAAAAATTCAGAAACAGCTGTTACACCATCACTTTTTTCAATACTAAATTTTGTAATCTTAAAAAATGAAGGATCGTTTCCTAAAAGAGTAATATCAGTTCCATGCAATGTGGTAATAATTTTAAACGAATCATTATTGATCAGTTGTTTTGCTAAATAGGCACTTGTTGCATGAGGTATTGCATAGTGAACGTGAAGTAAATCCAATTTTTGAAATTCAATAACTTCCGCCATTTTTGATGCGAGCGAAAGAGAGTAGGGTGGATATTCAAATAATGGATATTTTAATACTTCTACTTCGTGAAAAAAAATATTCGATGTAAATTCATTTAATCTGTAAGGCAAAGCATAAGAAATAAAGTGAACTTCATGTCCAAAATATGCCAGTTTTTTCCCTAATTCTGTAGCAACAACTCCGCTGCCACCATATGTAGGATAGCAAGTAATACCGATTTTCATAAATATTTAATTTTAATTTGAAAACTGAATTACACGATTTCTACCGGAATTTTTAGCAATATATAATGCTGTGTCTGCTTTATAAATTAAATCCTTTGCATCTTTAGCCTGAGTAGGTAAGGTTGCGACACCAACACTTATAGTTAAATTCCCTTTTGGTTGTATCTCTTGATTCGGAAATTTATTCTGTTCAACTTTTTCTTTTAAACGATCAGCAAGAATAATTGCACCTTCCTCAGCTACATCCGGTAAAATCACAGCAAATTCTTCTCCTCCATATCTGGCTACAATATCGTTTTCACGTACAGTCTCCTTCAGAATCACGCCAAGTTTCTTTAATACTTCATCTCCGGCTGGATGTCCAAGTGTATCATTGTAGTTTTTAAAGAAATCAACATCCAAAATAATAAGGGATACTTCCTGTTTTGTACGACTATGACGCATAACTTCTTCTTTTAAACGCATTTCAAAATAACGATAATTATGCAATTCAGTCATGCCATCTGTGTATGATAGTTGAATAACTTCGTCATATAAATGCGCATTTGAAACGGCAATGGAGACAATGTTGTTGATCGTTCCCAATATTTCTAATTCATTCTTTGAATATTTTTTTGATTTTACCCTATCACCTAAACATAACAATGCTGCTTCTCTTTTATGAACTGCTATTGGGGAGATTAATTCAATATATAGTTCTTTTAATTCAGAAATAGCATTTGAATCTTTTAACTCTTTTGGTAAATTATTAAGAAGAATTGGGCCCCTGTTTTCCAAGCAATATTTATATAACTTGTCACTTTTTTCTACCTTTAAGTTTTCGATATCAGATTCTTTATATCCTTTTGAATTTAGAACTGAAAGTCTTTGTTCATTTTTCTTAAGAATAAATAAGAAAAGTGCACTTTTACAACTAAATTGGCCAATTAAAGTAAGTAAAGTGGAGTTTATCAAACGATCTAAGTCAAGAATAGCGTGCAATTCAAGAGATACTTCGAAGATATTATGGAGATCGTATATTTTTTTTCTTAATTCTTTGTTTTTACCAATAAGAGATTGATTTAGTTGGAAGTTAATTTGGTTAGCATCTTTAAGTTCTAATGTTTGGTCTCTTAATTTATCATATAATTCTTTTGTCCTGATGGATGATTTGATTCTGGCAATCAGTTCTTCAAATTTAAATGGTTTAATTATATAGTCATCAGCACCAGAATTTAATCCTTCTACAACATCTTCAACCTGGTTTCTGGCAGTTAACATTATTATTGGTAAATAATTATTTGATTTTTCATCTTCACGAATACGCTTAGTAGTTTCAATTCCTGAAATTCCGGGGAGCATTATATCCATTAAGATTAAATCAGGAAGATTTTTTTTGTATTTTTTTAATGCTATTTCTCCGGTTTTTGCCCCAATTACTTTAAAACCATGTTCCACAAGAAATTTACTTATCATAGATAGCATTTCCTGGTGATCTTCTACCACTAGAATTGTTGAAACTTGTTTCATAATGTCATTTGTCCAAATTATTGTCGGCTTGAACTACATTCTAAGAATTAGTAATTTGAAAAATAATACAATTATTAAAAAGATACAAGTTCTATATCACAAGAAAGTAATATATATTTATAAACATTTTAAATAATTAAAAGTTTTAAGGATTATTTAGGATAAGAAAAGATTTAATTACAAAATCGACATTAATATGTTTAAAAGAATTATATTTATAATCAGCATTTGTATTTCTTTTATTTTCAATTTTGGATGTACTGAATCAGGAACTGAACCACAAGATATACTTCCTGAAAGTGGTTTAAATTTTAATGAACATATTTATCCGCTATTTAGTGCAAAGTGTAGCAGTAGAAATGGATGCCATATAATTAGTAGTCCAGCTGCTGAATTAGTTGTCACCGATTATAATGAAATTATAACTCATTTTATGAATAATGCTCCAAGTGAACCT
>DAOWAQ010000390.1 GCA_030634505.1 Calditrichia bacterium | reverse complement strand
CCGACTCCTGTGCCAACAATCCTCCAGTTAATATTTTTTTTACTGTTTGAGAAAAGCCAGGCAATGCTGAGCAGAACCACAAGCCCCAAAAGTCCAAATAAAATCGACAACATTATTTTTTATCCTCCTGAGAAGTATTCTTTTTGACCGGCGCTACGTAACAATTTCTGCATCGGGCTTCATATTTATCCGAAGCCCCTAAAAGCACCTGTCCTTTATCATCAGTAGTTCTGTATGTATAATTTGCCGGATTTCCGCACACAACACAGATTGCGTGTGTTTTAGTAATATACTCAGCGATACTTAATAATTTTGGTATTGGGCCAAAAGGGTCAGCTTTATAATCCATATCCAATCCCGCCACGATTACACGTTTACCCATATTTGCCATGGTGTTGCAAATATCAACTAAATCGGCTTTAAAGAATTGAGCTTCATCAACTCCAACAACATGCGCTTCTAAAGCTAATGGTATAATTTCATTTGCACTATCCACAACCTGCGACGAAATTTTTTGCTCGTTATGCGAAACAATATCAGTATCAGAATATCGCTTATCAATTTTTGGTTTGAAAATTTTAACTTTTTGTCTTGCTATTTCCGCTCTTTTTAATCTTCTGATAAGTTCTTCTGTTTTACCGGAAAACATGCTGCCGCAAATAACTTCAATCCAACCGGTATGTTTGTGTACAATGTCAAACATCATTTGGAATACCAATCTTAATTTAATAGTGATTTGATTTTTGTGGTAAGGATATCAATGGCAACAACATTCTTGCCGCCCTGGGGAATTATAATGTCTGCATAACGTTTTGAAGGTTCAATAAATTGAAAATACATTGGTCTCACAGTTTCCATGTATTGATTAATTATAGAATCCACACTTCTTGCTCTTTCATTAATATCCCTTTTTAATCTGCGGATGAAACAAATATCGGGTTCTGTATCAATGAATACTTTTATATCCATCAGATCCCTCAATTTCGGCTCATTCATAATTAAAATACCTTCTAAAACAATAATCTGATGCGGACCAACCGTTTTTGTTTTTTTTAGTCGACTATGGGTTTTATAATCATAAATTGGGTGAGATATGGATTTACCGGCGACTAATTCTTTTAAGTGAGATTGTAATAATAAATGATCAAATGCATCAGGATGATCGAAATTCTTCCCGGTTCTTTCGTCAAAGGGTATTTCTGATAAATCTTTGTAATATGAATCTTCCTGCATAATTACAACTTTTTCAGATCCCAGGTTTTCATAGATATTTTTTGAAACTAATGTTTTACCTGAACCAGAAGCACCGGCTATTCCAATTAAAATTCCTTCTTTCATAGATTCTTCAATTTTTTTTCTTCAAATGCAAACGGTAATAAATCACTTAATTTTATAGATTTCATCTCATTATTATTGGTAAGAATTATTTCAAGATCAGGAGCATAATCATATAATAATTGCCGGCAGGCTCCGCATGGAGGACAAAAATCATTATTAGGACCAACAATTGCAATTTTATTAAAATTTTTTATTCCTTCTGAGATTGCTTTAGTTAAAGCAACTCTTTCAGCACAAATTGTAAGACCATATGAACTACTTTCAACATTGCATCCACCATAAATTTGGCCATTATTATCTAAGAGGGCAGCACCAACTTTGAAATGTGAATATTTTGCAGTAGAATTGTTCTGATATTTTTTCGCACTCTGTATTAAAAGTTCATTTGTGATTTTTAGATTCATTTAACTATGCAATATATGAAGTTATTTTTTTCAAGTAATATACTAACCTTTTTATAAAAGTCGAGTGTCAAATATAAAAGGAATTTAATCAAAATCCAAGGTATTATCCATTCTAAATACTGGCTTTTATCAGTTAAAAGATATTATTAGACATACCAATACACTGAGAAAAAATTCTTCTAAAATTAACTTTAAATTTTTTTATTATACTTAATAAAGGTGTGTTTTAATTATAATTTAAAAACTGATAGTCACAATTTTATAAATTAGAAATATTGATAATTTCTTAATTAAAAAGGTAAATCATCAGCTTCCTCATCTTCTTGAGCCGGTACATCTTTAGACTGAACATCGGCGTCTGGTTCTTCTGTTTCTTTACTTGTATTTTCTCCTTTACTTCCAAGTAACTGAACATCACTTGCAATAATCTCGGTCATGTATCGTTTATTGCCTTCTTTGTCTTCCCAACTTCGGGTTTGAATTCTTCCTTCAATATATACTAATCGTCCCTTATTCATATATTCACCGGCAAATTCAGCTCTTCTTCCAAAAACCACAATATTGTGCCAATCCGTTTTGTCAACAAAATTACCTTCCGAGTCTTTCATAGAGTAATTCGTAGCAATCGAAAATGAAGCTACAGCCGTTCCACTTGGAGTATACTTCATTTCAGGATCTTTGCCCAATCTTCCGACTAAGATTGCTTTATTAATCGTTCCTCGAGACATAAAACCTCCTTCGTAAATTAAATATAAATTGTCGTAGTAATAAAAAACCCCAACATATAATAATCGTTGAGGCTAAATAAAGAATTAAATTTTCAAATATTTAAATTTTTTAGCATCCTCTTCTTGCTGGTGGTTCTGGTGGAGGAATAGGAATGATGGATGCATATCCCGGTGAATCGTTACTTGTTGAACTTTTGATATTATTGTTTATTGAAAATAGAATTGTAATTGCAAACAAAACGAGTAATATTAATCCTAATAATTTTTTCATGATGTATCTCCCTGTTAATATAATTTTAAATTTAGCATCCTCTTCTTGCTGGTGGTTCTGGCGGAGGAATAGGAATGATAGATGCATAGCCGGGTG
>DAOWAQ010000128.1 GCA_030634505.1 Calditrichia bacterium | reverse complement strand
TGGTGAGGAACAATTGATTGACAGATTTCAGAAAAGCCCGTTCGGCGGGACCTCAAGACATGAATCGCAAAGTTTAAGATACAGTTTAAGCAATCTTTTTCAAGCTAAGTTGATTGATGATGATGGCGAAGAACAAAAAGTAGATCTTTTCAATTTGAATTTTAGCGGCAGCTATGATTTCAAAAGGGACAGTTTAAATTGGTCGGACATAAGCACCAGTTTTCGTGCAAATCCAGGAAAAAGAGTAAGTGTTAATTTAACTGCCAGACATAGTTTTTATGAAGCCGGAGCTTCGGGTGATAAGAATGTATTTTTACCGGATGCGGGGAAGTTGCCAAGGCTAAAATCAGTTAGCGGAAGTATGGGATTTCGTCTATCTGATAAAGATTTTTCTGTTACCAAAGAAGATGATGAAAGTAAAGAAGAGTCAGAAAATAATATCGAAGAAGAAATTCTGGAACTACCATATGATAACTACAAGGAACCGTTTGACAGTGATGATAGTTTAGATAAACTAAACAAACCGAATTCCGGTGAAATTTCAATTCCCTGGCAGGTTAGTGTTAATTTAAATTATTCTTACAATAAGACCAATTTAAATGAAGCAACAGAACGCATAGATTTGAGTTTAAATTCAAATATAAGTTTAACCCGGAACTGGAAAATTGGATGGACTTTGAGATACGATTGGGATGATAAACAAATTACAAACCAAAATTTTAATGTTACTCGTGATTTACATTGTTGGGAAATGACATTCAGTTGGCAACCTACATTCGATTATTACAGGTTTCAAATCAATATAAAAGAATCGGTGCTAAGGGATATTAAGGTAACAAAACAACCTGCCGGCAGAGCCTATAGATATTAAATTTATGGAAACATTTAATTTCGATTATCTTGAAGAAGAAAAAGAAAAACATTGGTTACTAATTGCATTAATACTTTCATTAATGATTCATGCAATTATGTTATTCTTATTACAATTTAGCGATGCACTAGTAATTGATTTAAGTTCAAAGAAAGAAGAAATTCCTAAAGAAGTCACATTTGTGTTTCCTGAAAACAAGCCCAAACCTAAACAGATTGTTGAAAACATGAATGAGAATGAACAATTGCCCGATTTTTCAGATTTGTTATCGGATAGAAACTCACGGGCAAGAAATCCATTTTTGCTTCAAGAAACAGGTAGAATGCCATTTAGTAAAGGGAACGTACCGTTAGCAAATTTATCCCGCCCTTTTTCAAATCCTGCAAACACTAAATCACCTGCTCAAAAAAAATTCACCCGGGAAGCACTAACCGGAGAAATTACCGACAGGATACAACCGCCAAGGAAATACGAAGAACAATCCAAGGATGTTCCATCTCCCGCCAGCGAAGGCACAAATAATATGTTTGAACAAAAACAATTTTCTGTTGATGATCTTGGTGATATTTCTTTAAGTACTTATGCCTGGGCTTGGGCTCCATATATTAATTATTTTAAAAAAAGATTGTATCAGGTATGGTATGTCCCGGCAGCTTATTATCGTTTGGGATTAATACATGGTTATACAATTATAAGATTTACAATGAATCGTGACGGTTCCTTATTGGGTTATGAAGTTTTACAACACGAAGGACACGCTTCTTTACAGCATTCCAGTGTAAATGCTGTAAATGCGGCATTTCCATTAAAAAAACTTCCGGCCCATTTTCCTGAAGAAACTCTTACTTTAACATTACGAATGATCTATCCAAATTTGAGACAAGGGAGTAACTAATATGTTAGAGATTTTCGAACGTGGTGGATTAATGATGTATCCTTTGGCATTGGCTTCATTAATACTGGTTGCAATTATAATCGAGCGATTTATTATGCTTAGAAAGAAAAAAATTATAATACCTGAAATTATAAGTATTGTTAATCAATTTAAATCATTTCAGGATATTGAATTAGCAAAAAATATATGTCAAAATCACAAAGGTCCTTTGACAAATTTGATTCAATTAAGCCTGGATAGTAAAAATCTGGAAAAATCAGAAATAAAAGAAATCGTTGAAGATCAGGGACGTCAGGAAGTGCGAAAACTTGAAAAGGGATTTGGAATTCTGGAAACGATAGCTTCAATTGCGCCACTCATGGGATTACTGGGAACTGTTTTGGGTATGATCAGGGTCTTCGCAGTGATAAAAGAACAAGGCATCGGTCAGGCTTCTGCACTTTCCGGTGGAATTTCTGAAGCGTTGATTACTACGGTTACAGGATTGTTTATAGGTATTCCAGCTTTAATATTTTTTAATTATTTTTCTTACAAAGCAGAAAATTTTGTTTTGGATATCGAAAAATATACGGATAAGCTGATGCAAAAAATTCAGCATATAAAAGATCAATCAATAAAAAAAAATGAAAAGCAGGATCAGTAAACATAAAAACCAAATATTATGAAACTCAGTAAAACACATAAAAGAAAAGTAATATTAAGTTTAACACCTTTAATAGATGTATTATTTATATTAATAATTTTCTTTACGGTATCTTCTACTTTTTTGGAACAGCCTGGTATTGAATTAAAATTACCAGAAGCTGAAAGTAGTGAAGCACATACAATCCAAAAAGTTATTGTTTATGTTGATGATAAAGAAGATATTTTTCTGAATAAAAACCCTGTAATCCTGGAGAACCTTGCCGAAGAAGTTGAGAAATTGGTTCAGGCTCAAACCGATAAAAGTGTTGTTCTAAGGGCTGATAGCTTAGCACATCATGGGTTAATAATTACAATTATGGACGGTTTACGAAAAAGAGGTATTTATAAAATAATTGTCTCGACCGTTAAACCCGTAAATTAAAACTCTATAATTATTCAATTATTTCTTTTTAGATTTCTTGGATTTTTTCTTTTTAGATTTTTTTTCTTTGTCCTTTTTCTTTTTGCCCTTTGATTTTTTCTTTTTTTCTTTCATAGGTTTTTTTGACTTAGATTTTTGAGTTTTTGTTTTTTTCACAGGTTTAGGTTTTTTTTCTGCTTTCGTTATCTCTGGAAAAACAGATAAGCCTTTTTTTCTAAAAATAGTCAACAAATATTTCACCTGCCCATAAGACAAGCCAGATTTTTTTGCTGCGATAGCTTGCGTATCTCCATCACTCACTGCCAGTAAAGCTTTTGCTCGCTTACCTTCTAATGTTCGTTGCGAACTCAGATTTTTACAAACTGCCTGTTCTTTTGTTGAAAGTAATGATGTAAGCTCAGCCATATTTTCCCCTTCAATTTCTAATTATTTTAAACGTCAATGTAACTTATAAATTACTATTTTTCAAATCATCAGTTCATGATCAAATAAGTTGTTTTTAATTTAGTTTAATAATAATAAAATTTCAGTAATAAATATTACTTTTTTTAATTCCATATATATTTAAAATTAGACTGCATTTAATCAAAATATTGGAGGCAATCAGTACATTGTTACATGATGCAATTCCCGTAATTTCTACAGAACAAATGATTGAAGTCGATCGGTTGATGATCGAAAGTTATGGCATATCTTTGTTACAAATGATGGAAAATGCCGGAAGGAATCTGGCGATTTTAGCTAAACGGCAACTTGGTATGATTTTAGATAAATCCAATATATGTGTAGTTGTTGGCAGCGGCAATAATGGCGGAGGAGGATTGGTAGCTGCCCGTCATCTTAGTAATTGGGGCGCAAATGTCACCGTATTGATTGTGACTCCTGAAAAAAAGTTTAAAGATATTCCCCGTAAACAATATGAAACTATTTGCCACTTACCTATTTCAGTTGTATTTGCCGGTAAAAATTCTCAGCATATTGATTGGGATAAATGTAATTTGATAATCGACGCAATTTTAGGATATGGCTTAAATCGCAAACCCCATGGTTTAATCGCTGAAACAATCGAAAAAATAAATTGTATGATTTGTCCGGTCATTTCACTTGATACACCTTCCGGTTTAGATACAAATAAAGGTTATATTTTTGACAGTGTAGTAAGAGCCAATTCTACATTAACGCTGGCATTGCCAAAAGAAGGATTATTAAATAAAGCAGCAAGTGATTTTGTTGGTGATTTGTATTTGGCGGATATTTCTGTACCCTCGATTTTATATAGCCAACTTGGATTAGAAGTACCGCCAATTTTTTCACAGGATACAATAGTATTATTTAAAGTAAAAAAAACATGGCCTTCAGAGTCAATTCTTCTTTGAAGGCCATACGAGATTATTTGGTAAGTTTCATGGGATTGAGAATTTTATCCAATTCTTCACCGCTCAAATCTGTTTCTTCCATCGCAATTTCTTTTAATGATCGCCCCTCGGCATAAGAACGTTTAGCGATTTTAGCGCCTTTTTCATATCCAATAACCGGATTTAAAGCCGTAACCAAAATCGGATTTTTACCAACCAATGAAGCTATTCGTTCTTCGTTTACTGTAAATCCCTTAATGGCTTTGTCAGCAAGTACTTTCGAAGCATTGGCAAGAATTTCAATGGATTGCAATAAATTATAAGCTATTACAGGTAACATAACATTCAATTGAAAACTACCAGATTGTCCTCCAATAGTAACACTAACATCATTGCCTATAACTTGTGCACATACCATTGTAACTGCTTCTGGAACAACAGGATTAATTTTTCCCGGCATAATTGATGAACCCGGTTGTAACGCCGGTAGTGCGATATCGCCTATTCCTGCAATCGGGCCTGAATTCATCCACCTTAAATCGTTAGCGATTTTCATAAGACTTACAGCAATCACTTTTGTTTGACCGCTTAATTCAACAGCTGCATCTGCAGTAGAAAGTGATTCAAAGAAATTTTTTGATTTGACAAAAGGTAATCCGGTCATTTCTGAAAGTTTTTTTGCAATTCGTTTTGCAAATTCCGGATGGGCATTAATTCCCGTGCCAACCGCCGTACCTCCCTGAGCCAGTTCTGCAACTCTGGGTAAAGATGATTTAATACGATCAATACCATGTTTAATTTGACTTGCCCAGCCTGACAACTCCTGACTTATTGTTACAGGCATGGCGTCCATCAAATGTGTTCTACCCGTTTTTACAATGTGTTTATTTTCCTTCGCTTTTTGCTCAATTGTTTTCAATAAATAGTCCAACGCCGGTAATAATTTTTCTGCTGTTTCCATATAAGCGGAAACATGAATTGCAGTTGGAATAACATCGTTGGAAGATTGTCCCATATTCACATGATCATTGGGGTGTACTTTTGAGCCCAAATATTTAGAAGCCAGGTTTGCAATAACTTCATTGGCATTCATATTACTGCTGGTACCGGAACCTGTCTGGAAAATATCAATGGGAAAATGCTCGTCGTGTTTTCCATCAGCAACTTCCTTAGCTGCTTTAACTATGGCATTTTTCATTTTGGCTTTTAACAAACCGAGATCATAGTTTACTTCTGCCGCATTAAGTTTAACAAGCCCTAGTGCACGAATAATTGCACGGGGCATTTTTAATCCGCTTATTGGAAAATTGTCAACAGCACGTTGAGTTTGCGCTGCATAAAAGGCGTCTTCCGGCACTTTTACTTCTCCCATGGAGTCTTTTTCAATTCGAAATTTCGACATTATATCTCTCCTTTAAAAAGGTATTAATGTATTTTATATTTAACTTTTTAATATAAACAGTCCATTGGGAAATTAATAAAAGAAAATAAAACGAACAATAAAATTTTTGGGATATTATGAAATAATTAGTAGGGATTTAAAAAATATTATAAATTGAATAATCTTATATATTCTAGCCGCCGAGAACACAGAGTTCGCAGAGTTTTATTTTTCAACTCTTTAAAATATTGTTTTTCTATTTTCTCTGTGATCTCAGCACTCTCTGCGGTTAACATATAGATTAATCAACTCTTCGCGACCGCACCCCAAAGTCAACATTATCTTTTAGCCAGGAGAAGAAACGGTCCTGCTGTTCAAATTCTTTGTCAGGAACCAATATTTTTTCATCTTTCCAGGAAACCATTACTTCGGCATCCTGTGTCC
>DAOWAQ010000275.1 GCA_030634505.1 Calditrichia bacterium | reverse complement strand
AGAATCCTGCATTGTATCATAAACATCCATCAAGCTTGCAGAATAAAATTCAGCAGATTGCTCTGCGGTGAATGGATGGATTAATCTTGTTTTTGAAAAATTAGGGATGGGAGTTTTAGCAACAAGTATTAGGGCATTGTTCATATTTTAGGTTTAATAAATCAGGAGTACATTTCCCTTTCAATTAATTCTAATAAAATGTGACCTAACAGAAGATGTGTTTCCTGAATTCTTTGCGTATTTTCTGAAGGTACAATAATTGGTATGTCTATTTCATTTTTACATTTGCCGCCACTAGCACCAAGAAATCCGATACTTTTTAAATTTTTCTCCTTAGCTACATCTAATGCATTCAAAATATTTTTTGAATTACCACTGGTTGAAATGACTAACAAAATATCTTCGGGGTGACCCAATGCTTCAACCTGCCGGGCGAAAATATTATCAAATCCAATATCATTACCCCCTGCTGTCAGGATTGAACTATCAGTCGTAAGCGCGATCGCAGGTAATCCCGGCCTTTTGATATCATGGGATAAACGGACTATTAATTCTGCTGCATAATGTTGGGCGTCTGCAGCGCTTCCACCGTTTCCGCAGACCAATAATTTTCCGCGATTCCTGAAACTGCCCACAACAAGTTTTGAGGCTTCAATCAATTGCGGACTGCACAATGAAAGTGACTCATTTTTTACTCTTATACTTTCTTCAAAATTATCGATTATAAATTGTTTTTTATTCATAAATATTAGCCTTAATTACTCCTGCTATGAATTGCTTCTGCAAATTTTTTCAACAGTCCATCTTCCGATGAATTTTCAATGATAGTCCCGGTAACCACGAATGATGCTCCCGCGTCCACTTTTTTTCGAGCCGTCTCAGGTGACACAATTCCACCACCAACAATTAAAGGTAAATCCACAGTTTTTGACACTGCCTGGATAAGTTCTACGGGAACTGAATTTTCTGCACCACTGCCTGCTTCCAAATAAATGAACTTAAATCCTAGGTACTGTGCTGCAAGAGCATGAGCAACAGCAATATCCGGTTTGTTTCTTGGAATTGGTGTTGTGCCGCTCATGTATTGCGCTGATGTTGGTCTACCAGATTCAATAAGCATGTATGCGGTTGAAATCGTTTCTATTCCTATTCTGTGAATAATCGGGGCTGCCAATACTTGCGAGCCAATTAAATGCTGTGCTTCCCTGCCACTTATGAGGGATAAAAACAACAATGCGTCTGCTTTAGCTGATATCTGGTTGACGCCACCCGGAAATAACAACACAGGAATCCCATTGGAATTTATTTTAACCTGGTTTACGAAATCCTCAAATTCACCGGAGATAAGTAAACTGCCGCCAATTAAAACAGCATCCACCCCGGCGTCACGCGCCTTTAACATGAAATCCGAAATTTTTGTTACTGGAAGTTTATCGGGATCAATTAAAACAAAATAACCGGCGCCTTTTTCCTTCGGAATTTGTAATAAAGAATCAAATACTTGCATAATAATTAATTTGGTTCTGAAAAAGTTAATATTTAGATTTCAATTTACATAGTTTTCAAAATAAATTCATATAAAAATATTGAGATTTTTCACTTCGTTCAAAATGACATGTAATGCTTTGTCATTTTCCCATAGGGATACCCATGGAACGAGTGGAGTTTTACGAAACGAAGAATCTCTCTTTTTTTACTTATTCATATAACAACAATGAAAAATTATTAGTTGAACTTTTCAATTCATCAACGTAAAATTACACAACAATAATTAAACAAGTTTATAAACTATGAATAAAGAACAAAGTGATTTTTATTTAAAACTCCGGAAAAAAATAACTGCTTTTCTGGAAAAAAAGAATACGCCCTATACCGATGTGCTATTGTTAGCGCCTGATCTTTTTCATTTATTGGTAAAACTTACTATGGATGATCGTGTTCCTTCTAAAGAAAAGGCAAAGTTTATTGGCGTCATAGCTTATTTCATTTCTCCCATAGATTTGCTGCCTGAATTTTTGTTGGGCCCCATCGGATATTTGGATGATATTGCCTTAACCGCTTATGTTTTAAATAATTATATAAATAAAACCGATGCGCAGATTGTTAGAGAATTATGGGCTGGAGATCAGGATATTTTATCTTCTATAAAAAATGTAATGGCGGTAGCTGATAAAGCTATTGGTTCAGGTTTGTGGAAAAAAATAAGAAGTAAGTTTTAATAAAATGTAAATATCAATATCAAATTTATCTCACAATTATTTGTAAATAGTTGCCTGAGAATGGTTACTGAGCGGAGTCGAAGTAAAGTCGAAGGCTGGATTTTAAGTAAATTGAAGATGAATTCGCTTACCTATTGCATCAGCATATTTTCCCAAAGTAGATAACTTAATATCCTCAGCATGATTTTCAATTCTTGAAATTGCCGATTTTTTTGTATTTAAAATCTTTGCAATTTCTTCCTGCGTTAATCCTGCTTCCTCACGAGCTTGACGTAATAAAATGCCGATTCTAAAATTTTCATATCCTAATTCAAAACTTTCTCTGACTTTGGTATTTTTAGGAAATCGTTTATCAATATATTTATTTAAATCATCCATCATTTATTCCTTTTTATATATTCTTGTTTTCTTTTTTCTGCTAATAATATTTCATTCTTAGGCGTCTTCTGGCTTTTCTTTGAAAAACCATTGGTTAGTATCACAAAATTCGATTTAAATATGAAACCCAGAAGCCTAAAATTATTATTACCTGATTGAATCCTAATCTCCCAGATATCATCAGTATTTGTTAATTTTTTAAAATATTGTTTTGGTATTCTCTCTAACTCTTTAATTATTTTTAAAACCCATAATATCTTATCAACCTGTTTATCGGACAGAGAATTTAAAAAGTCTTCAACCGGAGATTGATCATTCTCATTCCTCTAAAATATTACTTGACGCATGATTGAAGTTAACATATATGTGAACTAAAATAAAATTATTTTTGTTCCTCGATGATATTTCTGTAAGTATTGTATTAAATAATTATACTAATGCAACTAACGCACAAATAGTAAGAGAATTATGGGCTGGAGACCAGGATATTTTATCTTCTATAAAAAATGTAATGGCAGTTGCTGATAAAGCTATTGGTTCAGGTTTGTGGAAAAAAATAAGAAGTAAATTTTAATATCTATGTTTGGATTTAGAAAAATGAATAACCCTACCGCCCCGTATGGGATCCCCATGGGACAAACAACAGGGTATCACCAGATGTGTCATTCCGGAATCCGTCAGCAGATGGATATCCGGAATCCATATATAGATTCCTCCATAGGAGTCCTTGGGACCGCTAAAAGATTGCAGGAATGACATAATGGGGCAAGTTGAAAATGCCGATTTATCTGTGCCCCGGGGTCACGCCGATAGGCGGATTAGTCTACCCAACTTCTATTAGACCCGCTTTTATAAAAAAATTAAGTATGTATTTCTTTCATCAACTCATTTATATCAATAGCAGATTTTTCCTTAAAATCTTGTTGATATATGACTTCTACGCGAAGAGCTTTTAAACCCGAAACGCCTTGCAAATCTTCTACATCTAATTTTTCGAGTTTACCAAAAAATTGTTTGGATTGCAGATACTGGATGTATTTTAAATATTCAAAAGCATCTTTATCCTGGGAGTAAATTATAGCTATTTTGCCCGGAACTGTGATACGTTCATCTGTTCCTTTTATAAAAGCTTTATCGATACGTTTTTTAATAATCTCGTAGCGAATATTATAAGCGCCGTCAACATCAAATTGTT
>DAOWAQ010000067.1 GCA_030634505.1 Calditrichia bacterium | reverse complement strand
TATATCAGCCACCATTTGCAGGTATTCTCTGCCTGTTAGGTAAGGAAGTAAATCCACATCTTCCGGGGCATAACCCAACATCTTTTTTATTTCATAGCGGTTTTTCTGCAGTAATAAATCACTATAATATATCTCGCCATTGTATTCGGAAATCAATCCAACCATTGCTTTTATTAATGTGCTTTTTCCGGCGCCATTGGGTCCAACTATTCCAATCAGTGATCCTTTTTCAATCTTTAGTGATACATCTTTTACGGCAACAATGTTTTCATAAGCTATGGTTACATTCTTTATTTCTATCATCTTGCAAATTCCCGGTAACTGTAAAACGTAAAATAAATTAATAGGATTAGCGCAATTATTGGACCGACCAAATAATAATTTATTGACATTACAAATACAAAAATAACAAAAAAATGATAAGCGTATCCCGCAAATCGTGGTCTGTCAAAAAATATAATTTTAAAATTTATTATGGTTGCTAAAACTACCAGTGAAAATAGTATTATTACAAACAATGATTGATATATCTCTACGATTGGCAATCCCATTAATAAATATAAAATCGGTAAAAATAATAAAAGACAAAAAACGAATAAAAATTCACTAATGAATTTTGCAATCCATATTTGGTAATATTTAAAAGGCAGCGTTTTAATAAAAACAGCGCTATCCGCTTTCATGTATTTTTCATTGAACTGCAGAGAAAAATGCTGCCAAATAAATAGTATTGTGACTGCCGAAGAATAGAGCACAAAATTCTCATGTACTTTTATTTGTAGAAACACCAAAATCATACAGAAAATAATTATAGAAAAAATTTGCATGCGAATAAATTTTCGATTCCTGAGATAGTTTAACATTTCTTTGGCGAATAATGGTGATATTTTGGGAAGAGGCAGTTTATTAAAATCAGAATAGGAAAACCATCTGTTTTTTCTTTTCTGTTGGGTAGAATCAATATTTGTCTTTCTTATATAATTATCCCAATCAAACCAAAAGTTTTTCCAGCGAAGCAATAAAAGGATTGTTGCACCCACAAATAATATCGGATCGAATAAAAAATAATAATCCGTGTAAAAATAAATCAGGAAATAAATTGAAAAAGTGAAAAAAATCGTTAAAAAATATTTTAGTACAATCAATCTATTTTGTTTTGAATTGGCTGATAAATTGGTGATAAATATAATTAGAATTATTTCGTATAAAAGAACAAAGATGATAAAATTAATGGATAGCAAAAAGCCCGTGGATGCCATTAATGCAATAAACACAGGCAAAATAATTATCAATCCTATAACCTGGTATTTAAAATGTAAAAAAAACAAAAACCAAAATGTATTTAACTTGTTTAGGGGTAAAGAGCGGAAATAAACTAGACCCTTTTGTTTAGGAAGTAAATTAAGATGAATGAAAGGTACAGAAAAAGAAACCAGAATAATCAAAGTGTGTAAAATAATTTGAGTCAATCCAATTGGTGTTGCGGCTGAATTATTTAGTTGGATATTAAAAATATTTATCAAACGTGTTGTAAAAAAAGTGAAATAGATTATAAACAGAATTATAATTTCAATTCTTAGACGCAGCGATAAATTATTCCAGGTATTTTTATATTGTTTAAAATAGTATATATAAAGAGAACTCAAAGCATTACTTTTTCTGTTTTGCTGAATTTTACCAAATAATTAAATAAGGTTTGAATTTTTACATTAAGCGGGGCAGCAGTTTCTGTTCGAATTTGTAGATTATAAATTTTGTCGAATTTGCCTTCTGAATAATGAATGCGCATTGGTGCATCGCTAAGCGCACTAAGATAGGTGCAGACGCGGTCTTGTATTTCATTTAAATCAATTAATAAATCAAATGTTTCTTCTCGAATCTTGTTGAGGTATTCTTTGTTGGGAACACCAAGCCAGTTCATATCTGATTTTCTTAAGCTGGTAATACCAAAAGTAGAAATTGAACTTTTGGGAAATGCATCAGCCAGGTTACTTTTAAAGTCGTTTATTAATTGAACATTTTGATGTATCACAGGTAAAATAATCAATATTTTTTTTGCTTCGCTTAATTGGCGAGAATAATCTGTAATCTCATTTTTTTGTTTCGCAAGAAAAAAGCGATTGACAAGTAATCTGTCAAGTAAATAATTTTTTACCAATTTTATCAACTTCTATCCTTCAATTGTATTAAGTGAATTTACAATTTTTAGATACCAAAGTGAAAACATAAAGAATAATACATTCATTTTTTTAACCTTCCCTTAATCCTCCATAGGTGTCCTATGTACGGGCAAAGATGGAACATGGGATGGTTGTATAACTAATAACTTATTTATATTTATTTTTCCATAATTTGTTTAATCGTTCTTTCAATGTTTTTTCACGTCCAAGTTCTGAAGGAAAATAATACCTTTTGTTTTTCAACTTATCAGGTAGATACGTTTCATTTACAAAATGTTGCGGAAAATCATGCGGATATTTATAACCTTCACCATATCCTTCATCTTTCATTAATTTGGTTGGTGCGTTGCGTAAATGCAGCGGGACAGGAACATCAGGATTTTCCTTTACATCTTTAATCGCTGCATCAATTGCTAAATACGCCGCATTACTTTTGGGACAGGATACCAGATAGGTAGTAACCTGTGATAATATTATTCTGGCTTCCGGCATTCCCACATTATGTACAGCTTGCATCGCTGCTGTCGCCAGTGAAAGTGCATAGGGCTCGGCATTTCCTATATCTTCAGAAGCTAAGACTATCAATCTTCGCACAATGAACATCGGATCTTCGCCTGCTTCAAGCATTCTTGCAAGATAATATACCGCTGCGTCAGGATCACTGCCACGTACACTTTTAATAAATGCCGAAATTGTGTCATAATGATAATCCCCTTTTTTATCGTAATATAAGACATTACTTTCTGCGGCTTTCTTCACCAATTCTGGAGTAATATCTGCTTTTTTATTTTTTACTTTTACTATATTAAAACAGACTTCCAAAAGGTTCAGCGTTTTACGGGCATCTCCGCTCCCCAGAGAAATTAACTTATCTAAACCGCTTAATTTCACATCCAATTTTGAAAAAACATCATCAGATTTAATTGCTCTAATAATTATTTGTTTTAATTCTTCTTTATTCAGTGAATCCAGTTTAATTACCTGGCAGCGTGATAATAACGGTGAAATTATTTCAAAAGATGGATTTTCAGTAGTAGCTCCTATCAAAATTAAAGTACC
Organism: Calditrichia bacterium; assembly: GCA_030634505.1. GTDB lineage: Bacteria > Calditrichota > Calditrichia > JAJRVZ01 > JAJRVZ01 > DAOWAQ01. The sequence continues at coordinate 5,508 of DAOWAQ010000067.1, read as the reverse complement.
ATCTTCTACAGAATGCAATAGTCCATCCTGCTGTGCTTTGTTGAAACGATGAATTTCGTCAATAAATAGAATTGTACTTTTTCCTGAATTTCTTTTTACAAATTGTGCTCTATCTGCGATTTCTTTTAATTCTTTTTTACCGGACGTCACAGCAGAAATTGAAACATTTGGAATATTGAGTTCTTTTGCAATCACTCTTGCTAATGTTGTTTTTCCCACTCCCGGCGGACCCCAAAAAATTAATGATTGCAATTTACCGGATTTAATTTGTTGTAATAGTGAGGAGTCCGGGGAAAGAATTTTTTTATGTCCAATAATTTCTTCTAAGGAATCAGGTCGGCTTTTTTCTGCCAAAGGAATATAGCTATCTTCAAAATTTTTGGAATCAGAACTCGCAAATAAATTATAAGATACAGACATTAAATTCTGTCCGTTTTTATATAGAAAATTATTATTAGTAAAAAAGCTTAATTTAAATAACAAAAATCAATTTATGGAAATTTTAATCATTGCAGAAAATTAAATCTGACAAATCAATCTACTGTATCTCAATTTTCCATAGAGCAAAAAATTCTTTATTGATTTTTGCGGTGGAAACTACAATAGTGTTTTTGCCGGGTCTTAATACATTACCCATAGGAAATTTAACGAAGTTGTTTTCTCCTGCATCTGTTAATACAAATTCAGATTCATACCTTTGATGAATTTCCATATTATTTACTTCAATCCGAAAATAGCATCCACCTGATATTTCAAGAGGATAACTTAATTCGCTGTTATAGCCCCATAATTTCATTGAAAAATCAGAGCCGAATTCATTTTTTTCTGGCAAATAAAAAGATAAAGCTACCGCTTCATTTGCAGGGGGTATTCTGTAGTTAAATGCATTTCCCAGCCACCATATTTTATCATTCAATACATCTGAGTTTCTTCTTTCAGGACCGTTTCTTGGATCTGAAATGAATTGATTATTTTCATCAACATACCCCAATTGAATTCCGGCATTTACATTATCCGGTTTAATTCCGGAAGGTTTAAATTCAATTGAAAAATCGGATTCATATCTAAAAATAAATTCTGTACTACCTGATTCATCCACAACGAATTCTGCGTCCTTAGGTTTTTTGAAAAAACTTATATCTCCAAACCTGATTTCATGAATTCCCACCGGCAATGAACCTGACCATCTGCCCTGTCCTACTTCCCGATCATCCACATATATTTTTCCACTCACAGGACGAGTTATTATTGTCACCGACATAGTTGTTCGTGTTAAATTAAATGTAGTTTTGCTATAATTATCATTAGATGAAAGATTTATTTCTTTTTCTGAGGGAAAAGATTTATATCCATCTTTTTCAATTGAAACTATATAATTGATTAATGGTAATTTATTAAATACATAATTGGTTTTGTGACCACTATCCTTTCTATTCAAAAATATTTTGGCGCCTTTAACATTTGAACTTACTTCCAATAATCCTGTTTTTATTGAAGAAGTTTTTCTTTTATCTTTTGATCTTGGTTCAAAGGCAAATTTAATCTCAACAGTATCACCTTCAGTGACAATTATATTTTTTGGTGATGGTGTGATGTAATAATTATCTTTTTTAAGCTCTAATGAATGGTTTCCTGCCTCAAGGAAAAGTTTTTCATTGTTTTCCAGGGTTCCATAGAATTCATCATCAATAAATAATTTTGAATCCGTAAAAAGTGCATTAATTTTAACATATCCTTGTGTACCGGCTGATTTTGCTAAAAGATTAAAATCCAATTGCACCGTATCATTTAAAGCAATTTCAATATTATGGATTTTTGGTGTTGTTAAGAATCCATCTTTTCGGTAGATAATTGAATGAGAACCTGTTGCTAGAGGAATAGGATGGGTACTTGTAAATCCTAAAACCAGTTTTTCATCAACGTATAATTGTCCGCGATTTTCATTAACTGAAATGGATACATATCCGTTTTGAGGTACATCCGCAAATTGTAGTTTGAAAAAATAAACAGACGCCGCGATGAATAGGAAAAGAACTATCCATCCTGAATTAATTAATACTTTCTCCCTGGTACTTTTTATTCTTTCAGTATATTCTGCTTCTTTATCAAATTCTTCATCTGTCAGCCAACGCGTATCGCCTGAATAATTCCTGTACAATTTATAGTCCGAATGAGACTTATAAAATTCTTCTTCTTCCTGCTCAATTATATCGTCAATAAGGTTCTTTTGTTTTTTATGTTCATAATGTTTGATCAATTCCTGGTATTTTGTTAACCTGGAATCAATATCTTTTTCTATTTCCGCTATTATTTTAATACTGTATTCTTCAACTTTTGCGGTTTGGGGTATATTAGTTTTAGAAGATAGAGTAATTTTGTTTTTTAATTGCTGCCATCGAGACTCTTCAATTGCATAATATTCATGTTGTTTTACTTTCTCAAGGGCTGTTAACCAGGTTGTCTCATGAAGATGGTTTTCACATTTAATAAATTGCGGATGTTGTGAAAACAGTCGGTCTTCTTCTATTTGTTTTATACGCTTTTTTAAAGCTTCTGAAAGTTTGTTTTCACCATCAATTGATTGTGTTATTTCAGTATCATTTTGGCTTTTCTTCTCCTGATGTTTTTTTTGAAGATCAGACCTTATTTTTTTTCTTAACTCATTTTCGTCAAATTGATTCATATTTCAAAAAACAAACATTTTATTTTTAACTTATAATTTCTATTAGTTTAGTAAAAATTATTACCAGTTAAACATTACCTCATACACAAATGTAGTTTCATCATTCGCTTTAACTGGTACTAAAAATTCTACTTTTGAAGCATCTTTACTTTTTACTTTATATGATGATTTTACAATTTCCCAAGTGCGATATCCGCCGATAGGTTCAGTAATTAAAATATCAATGTCTTCATTTTTATGATTTCTTAAAACGATTTCAATTTTTTGTTTTTCAGAATGTTTATTCAGTCGGTTTTTCTCCAGCACTTTTCGCTCAGCTCTTATATCAAAAGCTTTTCCGATTTCAACTTTGATCTCTTCATCTTTCGGTGTATGATCTATTAAATCTTCACCTATAAATTCCATATCGTCATCATCCTTTTTGAAAATTCTCACCTTTCCTTTTGGTAAAGGAATTCCAAGTCCATTTGATTTTTCATTTTTAAAGTGAACCAGTACCCGAACCTTTTTCGAATCCTTTTGATAGTTATAATTATATATTTTTTGACAATCTACTGTGGTTGGATCGAATAATTGAACTTGTTTCGTCTGGTTGTTTTTTATCGTTGTTCTTCGGGAGAGTGTATACAAATGGTATTCAAAGAATTCCTTTTCTGTAAATTGACTCCCTTCTGATTTTGCCATTGTGGCATACCTGTCAATTCGCCCACCTCTTCCATCAAAACGGCTAATTAAGTTTAGATCTCCGGCCATAAGTTTTAACCGGGTATTTTCATAGGTTTTCCCTGATTTGTTATCCAATGAAACCCAGGATGATAAATCCAATTTGGATTCATCTTTATTTAAAATGGCAACATATTCTGCATGCCAATTTAAACCGTGAGTAAGGTATGAAATTTCTGTTTTAGCTCTCGTCTTTTTATCAGACTGTAATAACCAAACCAGAGTGGGTTTAATTATTAATCCACTTTTATCAGGATCATATTCTTCTAAAATTATTTGCTGTTCTTTATTTCTTGGTACAATCCTCAATTCTCCCGCTGCAGTTTTTAAGATTGCATTGGCACCATCTGAAAATAATAACTCGCCTTTCACCATGCCACTTTCAGGATGTGATATTATAATATTTTTACCCAATGATTTGTTAAGTACTTTATTAGCATCCAGCAGATCATATTCAAAGTTTTGTTCAAGAACAGAAAAATTATTATCCAATCCTTTAATATGAACTGAAGTGGCATCAATTAATCCCGGCACATCGGTTATCTCGATAACACTTTTTCCTTTTCCAAGTTCAAGTGTTCGCTCTTCACGTACCAATGCCAAATTTTGATTAGTAACAGTTATCGAAATATCCTGAGCGATTATTCCACATATCAAAATAAAACTTAAAACTAAAACTTTTTTCATATTATCCCCACATCTTATTTTAAGCGGTTTAAATTTTCATATAATTTATTAAGTTTGTCATCATTATTTTTCATTTTCTCTTTTTCTGCCAATACAATCTTTTCCGGCGCTTTATCTACAAAGTTCTTATTCTCTAATTTCGCTCTAATACCTTTGTTAATCGATACCAATCGTTCAATCTCTTTTGACAATCTTGTTTTTTCGATACCAACATCTATTAATTCTGCAAGAGGTATAAACAACTCCGTGTCTTCAACTACTGCCGTTGCTTTAACAACATCATCCAATTGGTCATTGTAGTTTTGGATATTTTCAACTTTTGCCAAACTATTAAAATAACTGAAGCAGCTATTAATTAGTTCCTGTCTGTTTTCATTTGCCCTGATAAATAAAGGCGCTGTTTTTCCCTGTGGTACATTCATTTCGGCTCTAATGTTTCTTATTGTACTGATTGCATTTTGTACCCATAACATATTTTTTTCGGCATTATCATTGATTACAGCATCGTCATATTTTGGCCATTCGGCGACAACTATGCTCGTTTCATCGTTACATTTAAAAGTCTGCCATATTTCTTCTGTAATAAAGGGAATATATGGATGCAAAAGGTTCATTGTTTCTTTCATTATATAACTTGCGACAGAAAGAGCTGTTTTTTTGTTAACATCCTCTTCTTCCTGATATAATCTCTTCTTGATCAATTCCAAGTACCAGTCACAGTAATCATGCCAGAAAAAATGATAAATAGTATTAAGACCTTCATTGACTTTAAATTGTTCAAGATTTTGATTTAATTCTTTTATAGTTTTTTGAAAACGACTTATTATCCATAAATCCGACAGTTCAAAATGATCTTTATATTCCAAATAGTCACATTCTATTTCCTTTAAATGCATATTTAGGAATCGATAGGCATTCCAGATTTTATTTGAAAAGTTTCGCCCCATTTCAAAATGGTTTTTCGAAAGATTGATATCCTGTCCTTCTGAACTCAGCATTATCACTGTAAATCTAACTGCATCAGCGCTAAATTTATCAATCATTTCCAGAGGGTCAATTCCATTGCCCAGCGACTTACTCATTTTTTTGCCTTTTTCGTCACGAACAATTCCATTGAGCAGAACATCCTTAAATGGAATTTCATCAACAAATTCCAAACCAGCCATGATCATTCGAGCCACCCAAAAGAAAATTATATCCGGGCCGGTTACCAACAAATCTGTCGGGTAGAAATATTTTAAATCCGGTGTATCTTCTGGCCATCCTAAGGTTGAAAATGGCCAAAGCCATGATGAAAACCATGTATCAAGCACATCTTCATCTTGCCTGATATTTGTCGAATTACATTTTATACATTTTTCCGGAAAACTTTTGCTAACCATCATTTCTTTACAATCATTACAATAATAAACAGG
>DAOWAQ010000221.1 GCA_030634505.1 Calditrichia bacterium | reverse complement strand
TTATCATAAATAATACCCAGCTTCAAATATTTTTTAATGAACCAATGCTTAAGAGTAATTTTCTGGCTAATAATTTTAGAATTCTGCCACAGGAAAAATATGCAACTTCGGCAATCAGTATAAAGAATACATGGGGCGTGCTGGTATCATTTCCGGACCAATTTTTAATCGATACCATTAATACAGTGGTCTTATCTGATATAAGAGATCAGGACAAAACATTACTTGATTCATCTGAAAAATATATTCAGTTTTATATTGAAAACATAGAAACAGCTCCCTATATTAAACACTGGGATATGGAGAATCGTTTTCGTTTGAATGTAACATTCAATTTGCCCATGGATACACAAACTATTTTTGATCTTAGAAATTATCAACTGGAACCAGCCGGAGAAATTGTAGATGTTCAATCTATGGATAATTATGATATGTCGTTTTTAATTACATTATCAAAGGATTCCTATGCCGGTGCAACAGGTGTTGCTGCATATATTAATTTTAATGACATTAAAAGTATAACAGGTGAATTATTTGATAAAGGTTATCGTTTTTCGTTAACCAAGTCTGCAGAAAATCTTAAAAACTTGATTGTATATCCTCAACCAGTAAAGCATAACTCAGATATAATCACATTTGCAAATATTACTGAAAATACTGAGATAAAGATTTTTGATATTAATGGGAAACTTGTTGTAGATTTAAAAGAAGAAAATAATGATGGTGGCATATCATGGGACATGAAAAATAATAAAGGCGATAGGGTAGCGGCGGGTATATATATTTTTTATGCTACTAATGAAAAGGAAACTAAAACCGGAAAAATCGCAATAGTAAGGTAAAAATGATAAAACATAGAAAATATAAAAATCCAAAAGTGATAGGCGTCAGCGGCGGCATCGGCAGCGGTCAATCAACAGTGTGTGAAATATTTAAAAAATTGGGCTGCAAAATTATTAGTGTAGATGAAAAAGCAAAACAGGTCATTCAAAAAAACAAGACCGTTCAAACTGAAATAAAAAAAGAATTTGGCAATAAAGTATTTTTTCGTGATGGAAATTTGAACAGAAAATTACTGGCAAGTATTGTTTTTAACGATGAGAACAAAACTCAAACCTTAAACAGAATAGTACATCCCAGAATGGTTGCTGATGTAGTTGAGGAAATGGAAAGCGCAAGATTCTCGGGCAGATACCCTCTAATTATTGTTGATGCAGCTCTTATATATGAAATCAGTATTGAGAAATTGTTCGATTCAGTTATTGTAGTTTTTTCCAATCAGAATCAAAGAATTAAAAGAGTAGTGCAAAGGGATAATGTACAAAAGGAAGAAGTGCTTGCCAGAATGGACAGGCAGATACCCTTGGCTGAAAAGCAAAAATGGGCTGATTTTGTAATTGATAATCGCGGAGAAATTGCAGATTTGGAAAAACAGGTTCAAAAAGTTTTTGATGAATTGGTTGATTGACAGAATATATATCCTCCCCTTGCCATAGGCATCCCTTCGGGATAATCCCCTCCTTAGTAATGAGGGGAAATGGGGTGGTCAATCAAAAATAAATTTTTGTACTACAGCAACTCTTCCCATTGATATATCCAGTTTTTCAAATCCTCGCCATGCACGCAGCCTGTTTTTAATACATAATTCTATTCGTTTATTATACAACGTTGATTTGATAATTTGAACACTAGAAGGATCAACAAAACCGGTGTGCTCAATAATAAATCTTACGATTACATATCCATGCAAATCACTAAAAAATTTTGCATCTCTTTTAAAACAATATTCAATCATTTGTTCTTTTTTCTGAATTGCAAAAGTGATTTCATCTGGATCTCTCCAACCACGGATTGTTTGACTTCCCCGAATTATTTCCTCCACAGGTTCGATAAAAATTTCACCTTGTCTCTGCAAAGGATCTTTCCATGGATCAAATACTTTTGATTCTTTGATATCTATTGTCGCCTTTTTATTGGGTTGAACGGGTCTTGCATATATTCCGGCTATATTCCTGTTTTTAAGAGCTACCAAAGTTTCAGGAAGATTAACTTCATTGAGATTTAATCCGGGAATGCCAATATCATTATTACTAATTTTATTGCCAGAAGAACCAAAATCATTTTTCACTTTATCCGTAGGTATCAAGACATCAGTTGTATTTAAATATGAAAAGAAGTGTGATGAATCAATTGGTGCATCCGGGATGTCAATTCTTATATCACTGAATAAGGTTTTAATATATTCACGGGTTATTATTTCGGATAATTTTTTATTGGATTCGGAATAATCAGTATTTGCGATAATTAAAATAAATATTAATGTTGAAGATAATGTAGAAATGAGACTGATCAGAAACGATTTATCAAAATAGTTTTTCCATGATTTCCCATATTCTTTAACAAAATCAGAATTTACTTTTTCCAATTAATCACCAAATTTATCTAATTAGAATCAAAAATTATTGATATTTAATTTACCATAATTTGCAATATATAACCTAAAAGTCTCAAATTATATCATTAATAAATAATGAAATTAATGGTATTAAAAATAGAGGATTAATATGTTTGAAGTTGGAGAAATTTACGATGTTGGTATAAAATCTTTGAAAAAGTATAACGATGAAAGAGGTTGGCTTATAGAATTATTTCGACATGATGAAATGGAAGAAGAATTTTTACCTGTAATGAGTTATATTTCGCAAACGAAACCAGGTGTTGCCAGGGGTCCCCATGAACATGTGGATCAGGCCGACTATTTTTGTTTTATCGGACCTTCGAATTTCAAAATATATTTATGGGATTCCAGGAAGGATTCTCCATCATTTAATAAGAAAATGACCATTGTTGGAGGGGAAGAGAATCCTATAAGTATGATTGTACCCAAAGGTGTCGTTCATGCCTATAAAAATATAGGCGATAAAGCCGGGATTGTTTTTAATGCGCCAAATCGACTATTTGCCGGTGAAAATAAAAAGGAAAAAGTTGATGAAATCAGGCATGAAGATAAAGCGGATTCTATCTATAATTTAGATTAAAGGAATTAGAACTAAAATTAATTTAAGAACTAAGAAAAGGGGAATAAGGTATTGGGTTATGAATTATAAATATTAGTCATATTGGTGCAGTAAATAAATCCCTCTTCGGAAGAGGGTGGGGGGATGTTCGAATATATCTATAAAATAATAACCAAATGAAAAACCCATAGTACAAAATATGATAAGATTTATTTTTTTAGTATTCTCCTATTTATTAAATTTGATTAATTCGTATTAACTAAAATTCACGAGGCAATAATGTCGGATATTCTTATTGAATGCGTACCTAATTTTTCAGAAGGACAAAATCCTGAAATCATTAAAAAAATTACAGATGAAATAGAAAAAGTAGAAGGTGTAAAATTACTGGATGTTGATCCGGGTTACGAAATGAATCGCACTGTGGTTACTTTTATCGGAAATCCTGAGGGAGTAAAAGAAGCAGCTTTTAACGCTATGAAAAAAGCATCTGAATTAATTGATATGAGCAAGCATTCAGGAACGCACCCAAGAATGGGCGCCACAGATGTTTGTCCGTTTGTACCCGTTTCTGGTATTTCAACAGAAGAATGCATAAAAATCAGTGAAGAAGTTGCAGAACAAGTAGGAACACAATTAAATATTCCGGTTTACTTATACGAAAAATCTGCGCGAACTCCTGAAAGGGAGAATCTTGCAAAAATACGAATGGGTGAATACGAAGCCTTGGAAGAAAAACTAAAAAAATCTGAATGGAAACCTGAGTATGGTCCGGCAGAATTTAATGCAAAGGCAGGTGCAACTGTAATTGGCGTCAGGGAGTTTTTAATTGCATATAATGTCAATCTGAACACAACTGAAAGTAAATATGCCACGGACATTGCTTTTGATTTACGTGAAAAAGGAAGATCTGCAAGACGCGGAAACATTAACCCGTTTTATTTTAGGGGAACAGAAATATTAAAATACAATGAAAATAATTATCCCTGTGGAAACTGTGAATTTAATGGAAAAACCATAAAAGAAACAATCGAACATTGTAAAAATGATCACGATTATAATCTTGCAGAACTCCTGGAATTGAATGGAATTAGCTCTACGAATCCTGAAAGCAAATCGGTTAAAAAACCGGGACTTTTTGATTATTGCAAAGCTATTGGCTGGATGGTGCCGGATTATGGTAGAGCACAAATTTCAATAAATTTAACGAATTATAAAATTACATCCATGCATCATGTTTTA
>DAOWAQ010000009.1 GCA_030634505.1 Calditrichia bacterium | reverse complement strand
TTTGCGTCTTTTTTCAAATCAATTACCACACGCATACCATCACGATCTGATTCATCTCTTAAGTCTGATATTCCTTCAATTTTTTTCTGCTGTACCAATTCGGCAATTTTTTCTATCATGTTTGTTTTATTAACCTGGTAGGGAATTTCCGTAATTACAATGCTTTCTCTACCGTTTCTTTCAACTTCGATGTTTGCTCTTGCCCGAACAATAACCTTCCCTCTTCCTGTTTCATAAGCTTCTTTAATTCCCTCGTACCCAAAAATAATGCCTGCCGTAGGAAAATCTGGTCCTTTTATGTGTTTAATCAGATCACTTATTTCTAATTCCGGATCATCAATTAAAGTAAACAAGCTATCAATAACTTCATTTAAATTGTGAGGTGGAATATTGGTGGCCATACCGACGGCTATTCCTGAAGAACCATTTATCAATAAATTTGGTAGTGGGGATGGTACCACTGATGGTTCTTTTAATGTATCATCAAAATTCGGAGTAAAATCAACCGTCTCTTTGTCCAGATCTTTGAGTAGTTCTTCTCCCATTCGTGCCATTCTGGCTTCCGTATATCTCATTGCTGCCGGGGAATCTCCATCGATTGAACCAAAATTTCCCTGCCCATCAACCAGGGGATATCTTAAGGAAAAATCCTGAATCATTCTAACCATTGCATAATAGACTGCCAAATCTCCGTGAGGATGATATTTACCAAGTACTTCACCTACAATTCTTGCGCTTTTTTTATAGGCTCTATTATAATTCAAACCCAAACCACGCATGCCATACAGCACTCTTCTGTGAACCGGCTTTAAACCATCTCTGACATCAGGTAGAGCACGAGACACTATCACCGACATGGAATAATCCAGGTACGAGCTTTTCATTTCATCTTCAATAAGTTTTGGAATAATTTTTTCGCCGTTTGACATTTTTGTTCCTTAAGTTTATATATCTAAATTTTTAACATATTTCGCATTTGCTTCGATAAAATTTCTTCTTGGTTCTACATCATCACCCATAAGAGTAGAAAATATGTAGTCTGCTTCTGCTGCGTTTTCTAAAGTAACCCTGAGGATTGTTCTTTTTTCCGGATCCATCGTAGTGTTCCACAATTGGTCCGGATTCATTTCTCCCAAACCCTTATATCTTTGGATTGATATGTTTTTAGAACCATTAAATCGTTTTATAGTTTTCTCTTTCTCGTCCTCATCATAGGCATAAAATTCATTCGATTTGTTTTTTATTTTATAGAGCGGCGGTTGTGCAATATAGATTTTGCCTAATTCAATAAGTTCTTTCATGTATCTGTAAAAGAAAGTTAATAATAGCGTCCGAATATGGGAACCGTCGACGTCAGCATCTGTCATTATAATTACTTTTCCATATCTTAATTTTTCTGCAGAAAAATCACCCTCACCGATTCCAGTTCCCAGGGCAGTGACAATAACTTTTATTTCATCGTTAGATAGAATTTTGTCAAACCTTGCTTTTTCCACATTTAATATTTTCCCCTTTAGTGGTAATATTGCCTGAAACCTCCTGTCTCTACCCTGTTTCGCGGAACCGCCGGCAGAATCACCCTCGACCAGATATACTTCACAATGTTCAGGATCTTTGATTGAGCAATCCGCTAATTTTCCAGGCAATGAACCACTTTCCAGGGCAGATTTACGCCTGGTTAATTCTCTTGCTTTTCGTGCAGCATCTCTGGCCCTAGCAGCGCTCAGGCTTTTTTCTATGATTATCTTTCCGGTGGAGGGAGTTTCATCAAGATATTCAAATAATTTTTCGTTTACAATTGTCTCTACAATACCTTTTAGTTCTGAATTTCCAAGCTTTGTTTTTGTTTGCCCTTCAAATTGAGGTTCAGGTACCTTTAAGCTTATAATTGCTGTTAACCCTTCCCGAACATCTTCGCCCTGAAGTGTAATTTTGTCATTACTTTTGAAAATCTTGTTTTTTTGAGCATAAGAATTTAATGTTCTGGTCAATGCTGCTTTAAAGCCTGAAAGATGTGTTCCGCCTTCAATGGTATTTACGTTATTACAATAAGACAATATATTCTCTGTATAAGATAAATTATATTGCATCGCTATTTCTACAGGGACATCATCTACAACTTTTTCAAAATAGATTGGTTTTTTATGAAGAGGTTTTCTTGCGGAATCAAGATATTCTACAAACTCGCTTATTCCACCTTCATAGTGAAATTCTTCTTGCTTGTCTTCTCTTTTATCTTCTAGAATTATTTTCAAATTTTTTGTTAAAAAAGCCAGTTCACGCAACCTTTGTGCTAAAGTATCATAGTTATATTCTATTTTACTGAATATCTTACTATCTGCTAAAAATTTAGTTATGGTACCGGTTTTTTTAGACTTTCCAATAACTTTAATTTTATTTTTAACAATGCCCCGTTCATATTCCTGAAAGTATATATTTCCATCACGGCTAATTTCAAGACTACAGTATTCAGATAAGGCGTTTACCACAGAAGCGCCGACTCCATGCAATCCTCCTGAAACTTTGTATGAACTTTTATCAAATTTTCCCCCTGCGTGCAGCATTGTCATTACAACTTCGGCAGCAGGTATTTTTTCAGTCGGATGAATATCTACGGGTATACCACGTCCATTATCTTCTACAATAATACTTTCATCTTTTTCGATTGAAACGGTTATTTTTGTAGCATAGCCCGCCATAGCTTCATCAATACTGTTATCAACTATTTCATAAACTAAGTGATGTAGTCCACGAGAGGTGATATCTCCAATATACATGGCTGGCCGTTTTCTAACTGCCTCAAGTCCTTTTAGAATTTGAATATTATCAGCAGTATATTCCATATTTTCCTTCATATTATCCATAAAACACCTTTATTATATAAACCTAATATTCATTATTAATTTATTTCCTGTATTTTCATGTATTATATTCAACAAATCATTTTGTCTTAATTTAAGTTCATTTCTCCAAACACTATTTTTCGCTTTTAAAAATAATATATTATTTTCCATTTTTATCGGACTACATTTTTCTGCAAGCTCTTTACCTATAATTTTATCCCAGTTGTTGAATAACTGTTCCTTTTTTACCTGGTTTTCTAAACTATAATTTTTCAGAACTTTGTTTAAAACTTGTTGTATGTTTTGAAAACCTTTTTTACCCATAAACTATGCTTGAATTTTCTAAATAAATATCGTTTTTATTTGATAGATCGTTAAATTTGTTTTTTATCGTGGTGGTAATAAAGGATTGTCCAATACCATCGAGAAAATTTAACAATCCACTTATTCTGGATCTGTCTAATTCGCCAAAGATATCATCTAATAACATTAAAGGGCTCTTTTTATTTTGATTCGTAACATATAACCATTCCAATATTTTCAGCACGATAATCAATGTTTTATTTTCACCCTGAGACCCATATTCTTTAAAGGATTTATTATCCTTTAAAAAGTCCAGATCATCTCTGTGCGGTCCTATAATTGTAGTTCTTTTTTCCTCTTCTACAAACTTTACTTTATTTAATTTCTTTTGAAAATGTTTCATTATTTCTTGTATTGAATCTGAATCACTATTTATTTTAAAACTTGGGTTATATTTTACACTAATATCTTCTTTGAAATCGGAAAATTTATTATAGTATTTATTTATATTGCTATTCATAAATCCGATGAATTTAATTCTATCATTAACTATATAACTACCATATTCTACCAACTGTTTATTCCATGCTTCCATTTGATTTTGATCATGATTGTCGGAATTTTCATTTAATAGCTTGTTCCTGTGCTGTACTATTTTTTTATAAGATTTCAAATTCTGTAAATAAACCGGACTAACCTGGGAAAGCAAAACATCCATAAAATTTCTTCTATTGGATGGTAGTCCCATGGTTAATTTAAGATCATTCAAAGTAAGAAGAACACATGGTATTTTTCCTACGTAAGCTGAAAATTTATCAATTTTTTTTTTATTTAAATACAATTGTTTTTTTTCATTTGTCGAATATGAAAGTATCGCATTCATATGCTTATTTTTTTCAAATAAGATGTCGCCATTTATACTAAAATAATCATTGTTAAACATAATTACATTTTTATCATTTGTACTTCTAAAACTTCTCGTTAAAGCTAAATAATATATTGATTCCAATATACTGGTTTTTCCCTGCCCATTAGGGCCTGAAATAATATTAATTCCATTTTTAAAAGTAATATCAATGTCAGAAAAAACACGGAAGTTTTTTAAGGTAAGTTTCTGAAGATACATCTCATCCGCTTAATCTTACTGGCATAATTAGCATAAGTAATTCTTCATTCTTAATTTGATCACTGGGATAAATTAATCCAGCTCCGTCTGGATTTTCTATTAATATTTTCACTTTTTCAGTATCAACATGTCTCATAATATCTAAAAGATAATGAGCGTTATATGCAAGTTCGATTTCTGGTGATGAATATTGACAATCTACCGTTTCCTGTGCTTCACCGCCAAAATCAACATCTTGGGCATATATGTTTAATTTGTTTTCAGAAATATTTATTTTTATTTGAGAACTTAATGGATTAGAAAAAAGCGAAACTCTTTTTATTGAAGACATTAGAACATCTCTGTCAATTAACAATTCTTTACTATTATCTACTGGAATAACTCTGTCATAGTCGGGATATGGTTCACCTATTATTCGAGAATAAATCATGGTATTTTCAAATGTGAATAATACATGATTTTGACCTAATGTAATTTTTTGTTCACCACTCTCTTCTAGATTTCTGGCAACAAAATTCAAAGCTCTGGTTGGTATTATAACGTCTCTTTGAAAATCTGGAGATTTAAATTCAGTATTAATAACTTTTACAAGTCTATGTCCATCTGTTGAAACCATTCTAATTTGATCATTAAAAATCTGACAAAATACTCCTGTTAAAGCAGGACGAAGATTATCTGTTGAACAAGCAAAAAGTGTTTTTTCTATCATTCTTTTAAAACTTTTATTTTTAATCGATATATTTTGCTCTTGTTCAATAACAGGAATATTAGGAAAATCATTCTTGTTTTGCCCTGAGAGTTTATATTCTCCAAAATTTGATTTTATATCTATTTTTAAATTTGAATTTACAGAAAAATCTAGATCTGTATCAGTCATTTCCCGTAAAATATCTGACAGCAATTTTCCAGGTAATGCAACGGATCCTGTTTCATTTATTTTACATTTGCACCAGGCGATTTGTGTTATTTCTAAATCTGTTGCAATTATTTTTAACTTTGATTCTTCAGCAATTAATAATACATTATATAAAATTTCAATGGTAGATTTACTTGGAATTACATTAATAATTTTTTGTAAAGCTTTATACAATTCATTTCTTGAAACCGTAAAATTCATTTTTCCTCCATACATAAGATAAGACGTAAAATTACTTAAATTTAAACAGTTTTTCAAGTGATAAATACTAAGATAAATATATGTAAATTTATATAGTTGTAGTAATAGTATCTGTTAGTTTGTTAGTAATTAATATAAATGTAGATATAATATAAATATTTTAAGTTTTGACCTTGTTAATAGAATGTAAATTAGAGTTAGTAAAATAAAAAAAATTAATATTTATCTGTTAAAAAAAAAGTATTTAACAATTAATTAAATAAATATATAAGATAATCAACAGTTATTAACAATCTTATTAACAGAAGATTAGAACTAAAAATAATTGACTATCGAAAATAATGGTTGTAAAATTGCAGATTTCCCAAATATAAAATGATATTATTAAGGAGAGGGTTATATAATGAAAAGAACTTTTCAACCAAGCAATAGAAAAAGAAAAAATAAACACGGATTTAGATTAAGAAATAGTTCTAAAAATGGTAGAAAAATAATGGCCAGAAGAAGACTAAAAGGCAGAAAAAAATTAACCGTAAGTGATGAATATAACAAGTCAGTCTAAATTAAAAACGATAAGAAACAATAGAACGATCAGGACAGTTATAGATAAAAAAAATTCTATTGTTACAAATTATGGTATTTTTTTTTCGATAATAATGAAAAGGAAAATTGTTCAAATTACGCTGTGATAATTAAAAAAAATGTAGGCAATGCAGTAAAAAGAAATTATTCAAAAAGAATTGTTAGAGAATTTATAAGAAAAAATATAAAGAAGTTTAATAAATTTAACATGATAATTTTTCTCTA
The DNA here is from genome assembly GCA_030634505.1 of Calditrichia bacterium. Lineage (GTDB taxonomy): Bacteria > Calditrichota > Calditrichia > JAJRVZ01 > JAJRVZ01 > DAOWAQ01. Next base: position 13,007 of record DAOWAQ010000009.1, on the reverse strand, counting down.
TAATTTTAAAGGTAATTTAAATTATAAAGATATTGATGCTGATTTTAAAAAGAATTTAAAATTTTTATGAAAATATTATTTTTATATTTAATTCGATTCTATCAAAAAGGAATATCTCCATATTTAGGGCCACATTGCCGATTTTACCCAACATGTTCGGAATATTCATATGAATCAATTCTTCGGCATGGAATTATCAAAGGATTATATCAATCAATAGTTAGAATAAGTAAATGCCATCCATTTCATGGGGGTGGGTTTGATCCAGTAAAATAAAAATGTATTATTAAACAGAAAACAAAAAATGGATAGAAAATCAGTTTTAGCAATTGTTTTAATTACGGTAATCATACTTTTGCTCCCAACATATTATGATTTGGTTGGAGACAAAGAATCTCCTGCGCCTGTTGAAAGTTATCTCGATAAAAGTGATGAAGGAATGGATAAACGTTCCGGGGATATTTTACAATCTGAAACAGCATTGCCCGAAAAAAAGATTGGAAAACCTCAATTTTCAGTGGAATCAAAAATAGTAGACAAGCCTACGTTTATAACTTCTGAATCTGACACGGAAAAAATAATTCAAATAATTACACCACTTATTGAAGCAAAAATTAGCAGCATGGGAGGTGGTAATTTTATAAACTGGAAATTAATGGAATATGATACCTGGGAAGATAAAAAGGTATCAATAATTAATGAAGAATTTAATAATGGATTAAAACTTTCTTTTCAATCAGAAGAAGGAAGTTTTGTTGATGTTAATCAGTACAATTTTAATGTTGAAATTTCAAATCAGAAATATATTTTAGCTCAAGAGGACAAAATATCATTACGTTTTTATTTCAAAATAAAAGAATCTACGATAGAAAAAATATATACTTTTTATGGCGATGCGTATCATGTTGACCTTCATATTAAAATTTCAAATGCCCAAAATCTGTTATTAAACAATGAATATCAATTTGGATGGTATGGCGGATTACCTTCTAATGAATTAAATATCGTTGAAGATTATACATACAGCGAAGCTTATGCCAACATGGGAGGGGAATTTGAATCATACGAAATTGATAGTGAAGGCGAAGCAGATTCAAAGAATTATAATGGTAATATAGATTGGATTGCCTTAAGGATGAAATATTTTCTTGCAGCCGTAGTTCCCCGGAAAGTTAAAACTACCGGCGTCTCTTATTCAGGGGAAGGCATAAATTCAGAAAAGACGATCTTAAGGAAATACAACACATTCATTAATGCAGAAGCAGTAGAAAATGAAATGAACCATGGTTATCAAATTTACATGGGACCAATGGATTATTCAGTTCTATCAGAATATAATAATGATCTTGATGAGCTTATAATGAATCACGGCTGGTATGAAAGAACTTTCAGGGTAATAAGCTTACTACTTCTTTCTATCTTCAATTTCTTTAAAACTTTTATACCTAATTATGGTGTGATTATTATTCTTTTCTCCATACTTGTTAAAATTGTGGTATATCCTCTTACCAAAAAAAGTTATCGCTCAATGAAAGAGATGAGCAAACTTCAACCCTTAATGGCAGAATTAAAAGAGAAGTATAAGGGAGATTCCCAAAGGTATCAAAAAGAAACAATGAAACTTTACAAGGAACACAAGATTAATCCTCTGGGCGGTTGTGTACCGGTCCTTTTACAATTACCCCTACTTGGAGCGTTATTTATTGTTTTTAGATCTACAATCCAATTAAGGGGCGCTGTTTTTATACCAGGGTGGATTGATGATTTATCACGTGGAGACACTTTAGCAACATTACCATTTTCATTGCCTATGTACGGAGACCAATTTAATCTTCTTCCAATACTTATGGCTGTATCAATGATCTTTCAATCTAAAATGACGATGCAGGACCCCAAACAAAAAGCAATGATTTATATAATGCCCTTATTTCTGCTTTTACTTTTCAACCAGTTTCCATCGGGCTTAAATTTGTATTATACTATGTTTAATGTCTTGACAATTATTCAACAAAAATTTATAGACGGAGGCGGACCTCTAAAACCAGCTGAGAAAAAAGCAGTACCCGTTAAAACAGGGAAGAAAAAATAAAAAAGTAATATTAAATATGAAGCCCCCGAAGGGGCTTTTTTTATACCCAAAATGATAAAGAAAACAAATACAATAGTAGCACTGGCTACAGCAATAGGAGCTGGTAGCATTGCGGTCGTGCGCGTGAGTGGTAAAGATTCAATTTCTATTGTTAACAAAGTGTTTATCGGAAAAAATCTGGAAAAAGCAGATGGAAACACAATTCATTTCGGAAGGCTTAAAGATAAAGAAAAAGAAATTGATCAGGCATTGGTGTCAGTTTTTAAATCACCGAATTCATATACCGGGGAAAATGCGGTAGAGATTTCTTGTCATTCTAATCATTTTATTGTTGAAGATATTGTATCAGTATTGTTAGACAATGGAGCTAGAATAGCTGATCCCGGCGAATTTACGTTAAGAGCATATCTTAATCATAAAATTGATCTTTCTCAGGCAGAGGCAATATCAAACGTTATATCTTCTAAATCACGCCTGGCAACCAGAAATTCTATAATGCAACTCGAGGGCAGTTTGTCGAAAAAGGTAAAATCAATTAAAAAAGATCTAATTGATTTAATATCATTTATGGAATTGGATTTAGATTTTTCAGAAGAAGACTTAGAGGTGATTCCAAAAGAGGAAGTTTTAGAAAAAATAGAAGCATCGAAAATCAATATCGAACAATTGTTAAATAGTTTTAATAAAGCAAAATATTTATCAGGAGCGCTTGAAATAGCAATAATAGGCAAACCCAACGCCGGGAAATCAGAGCTATTAAATTCTTTGCTCGGAGAAGAAAGGGCGATAGTAACCAATCTTCCCGGAACGACCAGAGATACTATTGAAGAAAACCTTACGTTAAAGAATATGCTTTTAAAAATAAGTGATACTGCGGGAATACGCTTCAGCAAAAATCATGTTGAGAAAAAAGGAATACAAAGAACATGGAATCGAGTTGAAAGAGCAGACATCGTTTTGTGGATAATTGACATTTCAAAAAGTATAAATGAACAAGATGCGGAAATCTATAATACATTAAAAAATTATTACAATAAAGATATTCTTGTAGTCGGAAACAAAACAGATTTATGCTTTAAAAATGAAACAAGGGCAAAGGTAAATTCATTTAACCTTCCCACCATAAATATTTCAGCGAAAACCGGAAATGGTTTAGAAGAACTGAAGGAAATGATTGCTAAAACCATAAATTTAAAATATGAACACTTGGGCGAAGAAATTATTATTACAAATACCAGGCAAATTGAATCCCTGAAAAGCACCTTTCGATCTCTATCAGAAGCAAAGATTTCCTTGAATGATGGTGCCGGAAATGAATTTGTTGTGGTTGATCTTAGAAATGCGTTAAATGAATTGGGCTTAATTACCGGCGAAACAGCTACAGAAGATATTTTAAATAATATTTTTTCGGGATTTTGTATTGGCAAATAGAGTTCCACGTGAAACAAACATTATGACTGATTTTGATATAATTGTTGTTGGAGGGGGGCACGCAGGCATTGAAGCTGCTTCTGCAGCAGCAAGAATGGGGTGCCGCGTAGCATTGATAACAATGAACTTAAACAAAATTGGCCTGATGTCCTGTAATCCGGCTATTGGTGGTTTGGCTAAGGGGCAACTTGTAAAAGAAATAGATGCTCTTGGCGGAGAAATGGGAAAAATTATTGATGAATCCGGAATACATTTTAAAATGCTTAACAAGTCCAAAGGTCCTGCGGTTTGGTCTCCAAGGGCACAGGCGGATCGCCAACTCTATGCTGTCGTTGCAAAAAACAGATTGGAAAATATCTCAAACCTGGCCCTTATAAGGGGTTCTGTTAATGGTATAATTGTAAATAGCAAGAAGGTTTCTGGCGTAACCCTTGAAGATAGCGGTCCGATTTATTCAAAATCTGTGATTTTAACCACGGGCACATTTCTAAATGGATTAATCCATATAGGGCTAAAAAGTATAAAATCAGGAAGAGCTGGAGATAAGACAGCGACCGGAATAACTGAAAGCCTCGTGGATCAAGGATTTAAAGCCGGAAGATTAAAAACGGGCACTCCGCCAAGATTAGATAAAAACACAATCGATTTTGCGGTTTTAGAAGAACAATTACCCGACAATCCCCCGACGCCTTTTTCTTTTTCAACAGAATCAATAGAAAACAAACCAATTCCATGTTACATCGGACATACAAATAATAAAACTCACGAAATCCTTCAAGAAGGTTTTCAGCAATCACCCATGTTTACTGGACGCATAAAATCTATTGGACCGAGATATTGTCCTTCAATAGAAGATAAAATAAACCGTTTTTCTGATAGGGAAAGGCATCAATTATTTTTAGAACCGGAGGGGTATGAAAACAGGGAAATTTACTTAAATGGTTTTTCCACCAGCCTTCCTGAAGATATTCAGGTTCGGGCGATTAAAACTATTCCCGGACTGGCAAAAGCTGAAATCGTCCGACTGGGCTATGCCGTCGAATATGACTTTTTTCCACCATATCAATTATTCTACTCACTTGAAACAAAAAAAATAATAGGATTGTTTTTTGCCGGTCAAATCAATGGAACTTCCGGGTATGAAGAAGCTGCCGCGCAGGGATTGATCTCAGGAATAAATGCAGCAGCAAAAATCAATAAATTAAAAGGATTCAGATTAAAAAGATCAGAAGCATACATAGGCGTACTAATTGACGACCTAATAAACAAAAGCACCCTAGAGCCATATAGAATGTTTACTTCCAGGGCTGAGTTCAGGTTGTTTTTAAGACAAGACAATGCCGACATCCGACTATTTGAACATGCAAAGAAATATGGGCTATTATTGAAAGAAGACATTCGGCGGGTTAACGAAAAAAAACAGGCCGTAAACAGTCTCAATAAACATGTTAAAGTTAATAATATCTCTGCTCGAAAATTTAACGAAATATATGATGAAATCAGTTCAAAAATTGAGCAACCACAGCGATTGGACGCAATAATCAAAAGACCGGAAGTAAACCTTGCAGAATTATTAAAAGTTACACAGAACGATGATTATCCGCTTGACGCCATAAAGGAAGTAGAATATAATATAAAATACGAGGGTTATTTAAAAAGGAATTTAGAATTAATAAATAAATTCAAAGAAAATGAAAACCGCATAATATCCAAACACATAAATTACAAAGCCATAAATGCACTTTCTCTTGAAGCAAGAGATAAGTTGAATCAAATTCAACCGGAAAGCCTCGGACAAGCTTCGAGAATTTCAGGCGTAAGTCCGGCAGATATATCGGTTTTAATGATTTATTTGGAAAGAGAAAAATATAACTCAAATGTTCCACGTGAAACCTGACAATCAATCAAAAAATCCTGTAAACAACTCTTTAATTAATGCTGATCGGCAAACAACAGAGAAACTAACCAAGTATTTAGTTTTGATAAAACAATGGTCGAAAAAAATGAACCTGATTTCTTCGACCGATAAAAACGACATTTTTCGAAAGCACTTCATTCCCTCGTTTTGGTTCTTTGAAGCCCTGGAAATAGACAAACCTAAATCTATATTGGACATTGGAAGCGGGGCAGGTTTTCCGGGACTAATATTAAAAATATTAAGTCCGAAATCAGAAGTCTATTTAGTAGAATCAAACAGGAAAAAAACTCTATTTCTTCGGGAAGTTTCAGAACAATTGGACATATTTCCAATTATAATAAATGATAGAATTGAAAATTTTATTCAAGAGACAGACAAAACATTTGACGTTATTGTAAGTCGGGCAGTAACCTCATTAAATAAAATTTGGGATTGGTCAATTAATATTTTAAACAGAAAAGGATCTGTGTATATTATTAAGGGCAAAGATTGTAGGCACGAATTAATAGATTTAAACGGTACTAATTTAAAGATCTCTACAATTGAACCAGGTTCTAAATGGATCAATAATTCACAAAACTTAAAAAACAAAATGATTATTAAGTTGGTTAAAACATGAAAGAAAAAGAATTATTTCAGGAATTGTCAACATTGGTGACGGAACAAAGAAATCCTTTAAGTATTGATATAGACATAATGGAAACAGAAGAAATTGTCCGGCTAATTAACAAGGAAGACAAAACAGTAGCAAATATTGTGGAAGGCGAAATTCCATATATTGTAGAAGCAATTGAATTAATAACAAAATCTTTTAAAAATGGCGGAAGGCTTATTTATGCAGGAGCCGGGACATCTGGACGTTTAGGCGTATTGGATGCCGCTGAATGCCCACCGACTTTTGGCGTTAATCCGGAGATGATTCAGGGAATTATAGCTGGTGGATACGAAGCGCTCAGAACAGCTGTTGAGGGGGCGGAAGATTTTGAAGAAAATGGAAAAAATGCAATTAGAGAAATGAAAGTTACCACAAAAGATGTTGTCTGTGGTATTGCTGCAAGCAGAAGAACTCCATATGTGCACGGCGCAATTAAAGAAGCCAGGCGTGTAGGTGCAAAAACAATAATGATTGTATGTAACCCAAGAAAAGACCTAAACATCAATGTTGATGTTGCCATTTGTCCGGTCGTGGGGCCAGAAATTGTAATGGGGTCAACAAGGATGAAATCTGCTACCGCACAAAAAATGATTTTGAACATTTTGACAACAACATCCATGATTAAGCTTGGCAAAATATATGAAAATATGATGATAGATCTGCAACAAAACAATTTAAAACTGGTAGAACGTTCAAAAAAAATCATAATGATGGCTACTGAAATTTCCTATACAGAAGCAACCGAATATTTAAATGATGCCGGGGGACATGTTAAGTCTGCAATTCTAATGGCGCTGACGGGATTAAATCTTGCCAAGTCAAAGCAACTATTATCCAACCACGATGGATTTATCAAAAAAGCTCTAAATGCCTGGAAAGAAAAATCCGTATGATTTCCACCGCAACCATTCGTGTCTAACAATCTGTTTATAAAGAAGTTGTGCCAATAAAAAAGAAAAAACATTTTAGAAATATTATAAAATGACACCCTTATTAAGTTTAATCTTCTTAGTTTTAATAGCTTATGTTGGAGCGCTATTTTTACACAATGTAAAAACATCATCTTCAATATTTAGGGGAATTACTAATTCCGGAATAATCTATTTACTGCTTGGATATATAATCGGTCCGAATCTGCTCAAGGTTTTGGATTTACAGGTATTAAATGATCTTTCATTATTAATCGCCTTTGTTCTCGGTTGGACGGGATTTATAATTGGTTTACAAATAAATGCTAAACAGATGCGAAGATTTCCAATTAGCTATTACTGGAAAACTCTGCTGATTTTCACTCTGAATTTTGTTTTTATGACACTGGGCCTTTTAATAGTTAAACAATTTATTTACAACAGATTTACATTAACGGAGATAATTGTACTTTCCATTGCAGGCTCGATCAGTTCTCCCTTATTAATAGGGCTTCTGAAAAAAGATTATAAAATCAGGGGGAAACTAATTCACTTTTTACAATTTCATTCAGCTTATGATAATATGGTTAGTATCGTCATAATAGGAATCATGATCTTTCTTGGAAATGAATTGAAAAACGAAGTCCCGATTATAATAAAAAATATGTCAATTTTATTAGCAGGTGCTACTATTATGGCGATAATATTTTATTATATAGCCAAGGACATAAAAAGTGTACCTCAGTATTTTTTGCTCATTATAGGATTTATTTTAATGTTGGTTGGAACGGCAATGCATATGGGGCAGAGTGTGATATTTATTTCATTTTTATTTGGAATGATATTGGCCAATTTGCCAATTAATACATGGAAATTATTTCAGACAATTTCAAACACAGAAAAACCTATTTACTTATTGCTGTTAATTTTTATTGGCGCAAGACTACCTCAATCAACATATATGTTATTATTAATTATTATCATATATAGTTTTGGAAGATTTATAATAAAATATATATCAAGCTGGATTATCATTTCAAAATTTAGAGAACTGAAACCAAATATTGGAATCATTGGTCTCTCTGGTATTGGAATGGGGGGATTAAGCCTGGCATTTGGATTGGATTATTATTTATTGAATAATTATTCTTTTGGAGAAAATGTACTATTAATCTTGGCTGTCGCATATATTTTAAATGATACATTCTCTTTAAAATTATTAGAAAAGAAAATTCAAAAGTAGATTAAATGAAGAATATTCTAATCATATTAGTTTTAATTGCATTTTATTTTTTCCTTGGATTAAATGAAGTGATTGATGAAACACAACATGGGAAAACGGCGATTATAACAGGGATAATATTACTTTCGGCATTTCTATTTGCGAATGTAATAAAAAAATTGAAGCTGCCAAAAATAACCGGATATATGATAATTGGAATTATTCTAGGACCGATTGGATTTAAAATTCTAACACATGAAACAATTGATAATCTGGCATTTTTGGAAAACCTTGCTTTATCTCTAATAGCAATTACGGCTGGCGGAGAATTTAAATTTGATAAATTTAAAATTTATAAAAAAAGCATATCCTCGATTTTGTTTTTTCAAATATTTATCGTGTTTGTGGGAACAGGAATAATTTTTTTCGCCACAGCCAATTATTTTAACCTTTTGAACAAACTTGATACATCAATTTTAATTGGATTTGCGATACTTTTTTCGGGAGCAGCTATTTCAACTTCCCCCGCTGTTACAATTGGAATTATCACGGAGTTAAAATCTAGGGGAAAAATAACAGATATTGTTTTAATGGTAACCGTATTTAAGGCAATTGCATTGGTACTATTGTTTCCCGCCATAATAACATATGCAAAATATTTTCTTATAGAAGAAACAGAATTAAATATTGGTCTTTTTACCACTGTATTTTTACAACTAGGGACCTCGGTATTAACGGGAATAATATTAGGGGTTTTAACAATTTGGTACTTAAAAGTTATTAAAATAGAAAGAAGTATTTTTCTGTTAGGTATAACAATAGTAATAACAGAAATAAGCACTCTTTTGGGAGTAGAAATATTATTAACTTCAATCATAACGGGAATAATTGTACAAAATTTTTCCAAAGAAGGCGATTCGCTTATTTCCGGAATAGAAATGTTTTCTTTGCCTTTATATGTTTTGTTCTTTTGTTTTGCCGGAGCAGGACTGCATCTGGGCTTAATCCTTAATGTTTTGCCCATTACTATATTTTTAGTTCTTTTGAGACTGGTATTAATATTTGTTGGTAATTATGCGGGATCTGTTTTTGCCAAAGAAGATAATTTGGTGAAAAAATATTCATGGTTAGGTTATGCCGGCCAAGCAGGAATAGCGTTGGGTTTAGGAATAATAATTGAGAGAACTTTCCCGGGGGATATTGGCGAAATATTTTTAACTATCATGATCGCAACGGTTGTAATAAATGAACTAATTGGTCCGATTTTATTTAAATATGTTTTAATTAAAGTAAATGAGTCAAATGAAGACGGAGTTGAAAAATAGAAAAATTATTCCGGGATGCGAAGAAGTAATACTTGAAGGTAATGATATTGGCTGTTTGTTAATTCATGGTTTCAGAAGTTGCCCCTTTGAAATGAAGGAATTTGGACGATATTTAAATGATTTGGGTTTTACTGTTAATATATGCTTATTACCGGGACACGGTACGGAGCCCAAAGATCTTTTAGATATAAAGTGGGAACATTGGGCACAAGCGGTAGAAAACTCATATTTTAATCTTCGGAAAAAATGTAAAAAGATATTTATCGCCGGCCTATCAACGGGTGGATCACTCGCTTTATATCTGGCTTCAAAACATAAAGTCGATGGAGTAATTGCTTTAGCCCCGGGTTTATTTTTAAAGCAACGATTTGTAAAGCTATCTCATGTTTTAAAATATATTTGGAAATTTAAAAGAATTAATTCTGGCCCGGATATTTCGATAAAAGTTGAGTCAAAAGTATATCCCAAAGTACCCATATCTACCGTTTCAGAACTTTTGTCTCTATTTAACACACTTAAAACAAAATTAAAATTTATAAATGTTCCAACACTTATAATATATTCGGCGAATGACCATGTTGTTAAATCACAAAGCCCTTTAACTATATTTAATAGTATTTCCTCAAAAAAGAAACACCTTTTAAAATTGGAAAAATCATTCCATATTTTAACAATGGATGTAGAAAAGAAAGAAGTATTTAGTGAATCGGGTAAATTTATAAAAGAAATTTTATCTTGTTAAACCTGTATTATTTTTCTTGCCTATATTTATAAAAGTAGTTAAATTAAGCATTTATGGAAATAAATTAATACTGATTTTATTTTAAAATTCATTTTTTAACTCACGGTGATAAAGAATCAAAATCTAGCATAAAATACCTCTTTCACAATCATGCTAACCAAAACATCATAAATAGAACAATTATGTTATGGAGCAATAATGAAACAATATAAAATATGGTATCTTTCAACTGAAGTAGCTCCTTTCGCAAAAACAGGGGGATTGGGTGATGTATGTAGCTCATTTCCTAAAGCACTGAAAATGAAAGATTATGAAATTCGTACAACAATGCCCAAATATAAAATTATTAATGAACGAAAGTATATTTTAAGAGAAGTTATTAGATTAAAAGAAATTCCGGTAACGATTAATGGTGTTACAAAAATTATAAGCGCAAAATCAGCATTTCTACCTGACAGTAAAGTTCAAATATATTTTATTGACATCCCGGAATATTTTGGCAGGGTAGGACTTTATGCGGACAAACAGACGGGAAAAGATTATGAAGATAACGCACAAAGATTTGCATACTTCTGCAAGGGCACGATAGAAACATTAAAAATTTTATCATGGAAGCCTGATATTATTCATTGTAATGACTGGCAAACCGCCTTTGTTCCTATCTATTTAAAAACACTGTACAAGGATGATGAATTCTATCAAGGAATTAAAACTGTATTTACCATACATAATTTGGCTTTTCAGGGGAGTTTTGACATAGAGATGGCAAAAACGTTAGACATTGATCCTGCCCTTGTTGAAAATGATGGTCCCGTTGGAAAATCAGGTTATCTAAATTTAATTAAAGGTGCAATTAATTATTCAGACTGGGTAACGACTGTTTCAGAGAAATATGCAGAAGAAATTAGCACAACTCCTGAATTTGGGTACGGACTGGAGGGGTTTATTGGTAAGAATAAATCAAAATTTTCTGGTATATTGAATGGAGTAGATTATTCTGTTTGGTCGCCAGAGAAAGACAAACATATTCCTTTTAAATATTCCAAAGATGATCTATCGGTAAAAGAACAAAACAAGCAAGCACTGCTTACTCGAGTAAATATGCCCTACAATGAAAACACTCCGCTAATCGGAATGATATCAAGGGTTGTAGATCAAAAGGGATATGATTTATTGGTGGAAGCGTTAGAATCTTTGCTTGAGCTGGATCTGCAAATAGTTATACTTGGCACCGGGGATAAAAAATTAGAAGACAACATAGAGTCTTATCAAAAAAAATATCCAAACAAAATAAGCCTAAACAGAGCGTTTGATGAAACACTGGCTCACATGATTGAAGCGGGGGCAGATTTTTTCTTAATGCCTTCACGGTTTGAACCCTGTGGTATGAACCAGATTTACAGCCTCAGGTATGGTACTTTACCAATAGTATTCAATACGGGGGGGCTTGCTGATACAATTTCGAACTTAGACGAAAAGGAAAATACCGGTAATGGATTCGTCTTTGATAAATACTCATCAAAAGAATTATTAAAGGTTATTAAAAAAGCAATCAAATTATTTAAGAATAAAGGTCTTTGGACTGAAACACAAATTAGGATTATGCAAGAAGATTTTTCCTGGGACACATCAATGGACAGTTATTCTGATGTTTATGAAAAAGTTGTTGGCGAGTAAAAAATTTGTTATTGTAAAATTCAAAAAGTATCAGCGGAACAAAAAAGCCATACATTTCCAAAGCAAAATCTCATAATAGTTGAACCTTCTTTTATTCCAAAAGTTAAACCAAATTAAAAATAAGGAAATTTGTGAATAAATATCCGGCTATTTTCCTGGACAGAGATGGAACTATTAATGAGGAGATGGGATACATAAACCACATTGAAAGATTTCAGATATTCCCTTTTGTTGCAGAAAGCATAAAAATTTTTAGAGAAAATGGTTTTAAAATAGTGGTTGTAACTAACCAGTCCGGAATTGCCAGAGGATATTTCACAGAAGAATTATTAAATGAAGTTCATAAAAACCTTAATAAGTATTTGCAAAAAAATGGAACAAAATTAGATGGGATTTATTATTGTCCCCACCATCCTACAGAAGGGAGGGGTAAATACAAGAAGGATTGTAATTGTAGAAAGCCAAAAACAGGTCTGATAGAAAAAGCAGTGAAAGAACATAATATCGATTTAAGTTCTTCTTATATGATAGGTGATAGGTTTAAAGATATGATATTTGCCAGAAATTTAAAGATTAAGTCAGGATTTGTACTTACCGGTTATGGCAAAGGTGAGTATGAACATGAAAGTCAAAACTGGACTTTTATGCCCGATATAATAGCAAATAATTTAAAAGAAATATCAATAAAAATTGTAAATTCTCTTTGCAAAAACAAAGGTTCATACTAAAATAGGATTCGTTGACATAAAAAATATATTTAATTAAATTCGCAGTCTCATTTAATCGAAATTAAGGTGTATGAAACAATTATTATTTATTACTCTTGCAGTGCTCTCACTTATTTATTCATGTGTAGATAGTGACTCAATATTTGATGCCGACAATATAGACAAGGGTGAAGTAAGGCGTGATACTCTTACAGCAACCGATTCCAGGTTTATCGAGCATGGTAAAATTAATACAGGCTTTAGCACGAAATTATTATTAGGAAATTTTAATGATTTTGAATGCCGCTTTTTGGTAAAATTTTCTACCTTACC
>DAOWAQ010000367.1 GCA_030634505.1 Calditrichia bacterium | reverse complement strand
ATTTTTGAAACAACTTTTTCTGGAACATAGTGAGCAAAAGCGCCCTGTATTAATTTTTTTTCTTTTTGTGAAAGAATGTATTGGTAAAATGTATGACCGCCAAATGAAAAAATAATTAAAAATATTGGTGTAGTAATTTCAGAAATAAAATTATAATCAGTAAATAAATAAACACTGCTTGCAAAATATATAAAAACCACGAATACCGATGAAATAATGCCCCAGATTAATGGTAAATAATACGTTATTATATAAAGCACTAATGCCAGTAAAATCAATAAAATCAGATTTTCCCAAAATCCAATTTCTGAAAGATAGTTTTGGTCAATTATTGTTTGCAAGGCGTTAGCATGGGTCTCAACTCCCGGCATCAAAGCTTGTGATGATCTTCCAGATTCATCTTTAATTTCTAAAAAAGGTGTCGGAAAATCATCGTGTAATTCCTGCATCGTAGAACCAATAAGAATGATCTTGTCTTTAAAAACATCAGAATGCAGAGGACCTGGTGGTATTCCATCTTCGGGAAAACCGGGATCATCGAACGCATCCAGGTCATATTCATCTAATAAATCAAAGTCCTGATCGTCTAAAACATTATCAAATGAAAAATATGGATAAGTTCCGGCTGGGCCGTAATAATTAATTAACATTGAATTTACAGAGAATTTCGGAATTATATATTCACCTAATACAAACTGATCAGGCAAATTTTGAAGTTCCATTTTATAATCATATCCATTATAAATTTTAAGGACTTCAGTAGCAAATGAAGAAAAAGTAGTATCTAAAACGGATTGACCAACAAGATATCCCCGATAAATACCATCTTCATCAACTTCGCTGGAAACCAATCCCCACAAAGTCCCTGATTCAGTAAATTTATTGTAAGGAGGTACTTGAATGATTTGATCAGCTCTGCCTCTAATACTGGTAACTTTTCCTGAAAGAACAACGTTGTCATATTTGTTTAGTATATCTGCTAATTGATCATCTGACTCGGCGCCATGTATATCAGGTTGATCAAAGATTACATCAACTCCAATAACTTTAGCACCGGCTTCGTTTAAGTTTTCGATGACATGTGCAAAATAGGATCTTGGCCACGGCCATCTATCTGGTGTTGATTCATCAGATTGGTCATCACTAGCAAGGATTATGATTGGCGATTCTGATACATCCAATGGACCACGAAGCTGAAATCGAAAATCCAAAAAATTCAATTCTAAAGAAGCAATAGCTGGAATATTAGCTACAAAAAGGGCAATGGCAATTGTAACTAATCCAATCATTAAACTAACTAACGGTTTTGGATGATGCTTTTTTTTAGCCATATCAAATTTCCTTTTATTTATTTTAATAAATATATTTCATAAGCAATTTATAATAATAAAATTCGGGAAGGTAATTTTATTTGATTTAAAAAAAACAATCTGAAGAATTTTCAAATAAAAATAACTTCGGATTGTTTGTATTTTATAATGTTAAGTTAAAATTAGGTATATAAATAATCCCAGCTTATTTCTATACTTTTATTTAAAATAAGTATTCGTATCGGGCATTAAAGATCGTATCATCAAAAGTCTTTTTATTAAAAGTATACGAAACCTGGTAATACTTTAGTGATACAACACCATACAATGATGATTGATATACGATGCCTGCGGCATAATTATTTCTATCAGTTGATGGAGTCCCTGCACCAGTCTCTATGCTTTGTATAGAAAGATTGAAAAATGGCTTTAAAATATCAACATCAATTAAATTGAAAAATTTATACTCTAAATTTATATTAAACCGGTTTACATCAGTAATTGATTTTGATGTATCTCCGATTTCTGTATTAGATTGAGAAAAGCTTAATTTAGTTGTTAAAGGAAAATCAAAAATTGAACGAACCCCGACCGAAAAAGAGCTGAAATCACTATTACTTTGTTTGTTTGCAATGTCATCTCTTACATAGTTTGTAATGTTAAATAGTAAAGTGTTACGTATCTTGTTTAAATATAGATCGTAACTTGAGGAAAAATTTATTTGCTGTGTTGAATTATCATCAATGTACAGATACGGCATCGAAGTAGTATCATCTTGAGTAACCCCATTGCTCCTGCTATATGATGTGTATCCTAATGTGACAGAAGGATAATTTCCTGCAGGAAAATAAGATACAGTAGCGCCCACCTCTGAATTATCTGTAGAATATGTATCATCTGTTAAGTTGTTTTTGTATGTCTTAAAAAACAAGTTTAGAAACACCTGATTTTCAAATAGTCTTATATTATCAAATATATAAAATCCACTAATGTCTTTTAATAAATAAGGATTTCCGGGAGCAGAAAAGTCACGATCAATATTTAAATAGGTGAGTTTTAAATTGTTTTTAAAATATCTCAAATACAAATCAAATTGCATAGCAAAATTGGGCAGGAGATTTAATCCGGCTGTTGCTGAAAGGAAGCCTGAATTTTTAATAAATTTAAAAGCAGATTCGGCTCCTGAATTGTCAGCAAGAGAACTATCGATTTTTACTAAATCTTCCCATTCTAATTCAGGGCCTCCAGCGTCACTGTTTTGAATGCTTGCCTGAAAACTACCTTCAAAAGTTACTCTACGCTTATCAAAATTCATACTAAGATCGGTACCAAATACCACAGATTCTTTTACGTTACCACCATAAGTTATAGAACCGGCATCTTCTTTTGCATTAACCAAATTTAGATTCCATTGAACGTTTTCACCAAACCTGAAACCCGGACGGAATGCAATTATATTTTCTGTGTGTACACCATTGGATTGAGAAATAAATGTAGTATCATTTGGAATACTAGTATTTATTGTAACAACAGTGGTACTATCCTGTCCTTCAATTCCTCGGTTGGTTTGACCATAAAGAAAATCAAATGTAAATACTCCATATTCGACGCCTGTTTGAATACCTCTTACTCGCCTGTCTTGAAAAACAAGTGGATTATAATAGGGCGTAAAATCTCCGCCCTTTAAATATAAATTATTTCTGGGAGAAAAATTGTAACGTAATTCAGCAGTATACCTGTTTACAGGTTGAATTTCATCAGACTCTTCAGAGGAAACAATCAGGCGTGAATAAAAAT
>DAOWAQ010000272.1 GCA_030634505.1 Calditrichia bacterium | reverse complement strand
GGGCTTTATTTAAAAATATTCCATCTAACGGTTTAGAAAATGGTTCTTCTGATGTAACAGCCGATGCACCAAAAGCACTGGTCCAATCATCCCCACCGACTACTATCATTCCGAAAACGAGCATAGATTTCAAAATATTCATCAATACTATTTCTTCTCCTGCAGATATCCCGCCTGCTGTTACAAATGCAGCACCTATTTTGTTTTTTAGCGGAGAATTTTTGAAAGGCCACCTGTTTATGAATTCCTGGATTTTGGGGGCTGTATTTGCATTATAAACAGGACTACCTACTATTATTGCATGAGCTGATTTTATATCTTTCATATTTATAGAATCAACATTGCATAAGTTAACTTTTACATCAGTAACTTCATTTGCTCCTTCTGCAACTGCTGCTGCCATTTGTTTAGTATTTCCTGTTCGACTATAGTAAACTATCAATATTTCTGTTTTATTCTCTTCAGCTATAGAAAGATCAATCAAATTAAATAATAGAATAAATATTAAAAATGTCTTTTTCATTATTCTCCCCATAAGATATAAAATAATAAATCAAGTCAAGTATTTTTATATAATCTAAAAAATTATTATTTAAGTTTAATAAAAAAGCGTATCCCGAATCCAGAATACGCTTTCAATTTCACTTTATTTTATTGGATATATCTCAACTTGCAATCGCTTTCCAGTATTCACGTCGCATTCTTGCTATGGATGTAATTGAAATTTCTTTTGGACAAACAGCTTCACATTCTCCGTGATTGGAGCATGCTCCAAACTGTTCTTCATCCATTTGTCCAACCATTCTTTCCACTCTTCGATTTGCTTCCGGTTGTCCTTGTGGTAGTAGTGCAAATTGTGAAACTTTTGCGCCGACAAATAATGCCGCAGACGCGTTGGGACAAGCTGCGATACATGCACCACAACCAATGCAAGCAGCCATATCCATTGCTTCATCTGCATTTTCTTTTGGAACCAAAATACTTTTGGCTTCCGGTGCTCCTCCTGTACGAACAGTAATGTAACCACCCTTTGACATTATTCTATCCATTGCACCACGATCTACTACCAGATCTTTTAGCACTGGAAATGCCTTCGCTCTCCATGGTTCAATCACTATAGTGCTACCATCTTTAAATTCACGCATGCGCACTTCGCAGGTAGTTGTACCACTTTTCGGTCCATGTGCTGTACCGTTAATAATTACACCACACATTCCACAAATACCTTCACGGCAATCATTGTCAAATTCTAAGGGAATCTGATCATTCTTTATTAAATCTTCATTTAGCACATCCAGCATTTCCAAAAAAGACATATCCGGATTAATATCTTTTACAGCAAAGCTCTCATGTTTTCCCTTAGATTCCGAATCTGATTGCTGCCATATCTTCAAATTTATTGTTAAATTTTTCTTTTCCATAATTCTGTCTCCTTACTTATAGCTGCGTTGGGTTAAAGTTACATTTTCAAAATCCAAAGGCTCTTTGTGCATTTCCCAATTTCCCGGACTTTTGAATTCCCATGCTGCAACATAAGTGAAATTTTCATCATCTCGAAGAGCTTCACCTTCTTCGGTTTGACTTTCCTCTCTGAAATGACCACCACAGGATTCAACCCTTAGTAAGGCATCCCTTGCCATCAATTCGCCTAGTTCAAGATAATCAGCCGTACGACCCGCAAATTCAAGATTTTTATTCATCGAATCAGCTGTTCCGGCAATTTTTACATTTTGCCAAAATTCCTCTCTTAATTTAGGTATTTCAGCAATAGCTTCTTTTAAACCGGCTTCATTTCTTCCCATACCTACTTTATTCCAAAGAATTTCACCGAGGTCTTTATGAAATTCTTTAACGGTTTTATTGCCTTTTATTGATAGTAGTTTAGCATAGTTATTACTTGCATCCTGTGCTGCTTGTTTAAAGGAGTCATGATCTGTAGTTGCTTTTTCCAATTGAGTACCGGCAAGATAATCGCCAATTGTATAAGGAAGCACAAAATAACCATCTGACAAACCTTGCATTAATGCACTGGCACCCAAACGATTAGCACCATGATCCGAGAAATTTGCTTCACCAATAACATGTAATCCCGGGATGTTACTCATTAAATTGTAATCTACCCACAAACCACCCATCGTATAGTGAACAGCGGGGAATATACGCATCGGAATTTCATAGGCATTCTCATTTGTAATTTCTTCGTACATGGCAAATAAATTCCCATAACGCTCTTCAATTGTACTTCTACCAAAATCTTTAATAGCATCTGCAAAATCCAGATATACCGCAAGACCTGTATCGCCCACACCACGTCCTTCATCGCAAACTGTTTTTGCATTACGGGAAGCCACATCCCTTGGTACCATATTTCCAAAAGTTGGATATTTTCTTTCAAGATAGTAATCACGATCTTCTTCCGGTATTTCGTTAGGGGATCTTTTCTCACCTTTGTTTTTTGGTACCCAAACACGACCATCGTTTCGAAGACTTTCGCTCATTAGCGTTAATTTTGATTGATAATCCCCTGATCTTGGAATACAAGTGGGATGAATCTGAACAAAACACGGATTTCCGAATACAGCACCTTTCTTATGGGCCCGCCAAATAGCTGTTGCATTTGAACTAATAGCCATTGTTGAGAGATAATAGGCTGTACCATAACCACCTGTACCTAATACGACTGCATCGGCTTCATGAGATTCCATAGCACCGGTAACTAAATTTCTGGTTATAATACCCCGTGCTTTGCCATCGATTAGAACCAAATCAACCATTTCCTGTCTTGGGAATATTTTTACAGTACCCAGGTCAACTTGTCTCATTAAGGCACTATAGGCGCCCAACAATAATTGCTGACCGGTTTGACCACGAGCATAAAAGGTTCTTGAGACTAAAGCTCCGCCGAAGGAACGATTGGCGAATAATCCGCCATATTCACGGGCAAAGGGAACACCTTGTGCAACACACTGGTCAATTATGTTATTACTCACCTGTGCCAACCTGTAAACATTCGCTTCTCTTGCTCTATAATCTCCACCTTTTATTGTATCGTAAAATAATCGCCATATGCTATCACCATCATTCTGATAGTTTTTTGCAGCATTTATACCTCCCTGTGCAGCAATACTATGTGCTCTGCGTGGTGAATCCTGAATGCAGAAATTTTTAACATTGTATCCTAATTCACCAAGAGAAGCAGCTGCAGAAGCTCCAGCCAAACCTGTTCCTACAACTATTATGTTAAATTTTCTTTTATTTTTAGGATTGACAACTTTCATGTCAAATCTATGTTTATCCCATTTTTCTGTTAAGGGACCGTTTGGTATTTTTGAATCTAATTTCATTGTGCCCCTCCTAAAATATTATATATATCCAAATGAACAAATACAGGTATGAAAACAAATCCGATTGCCATGATTATAGCAAAAATATATCCAACTACTCTTACGAAAGGAGTAAACGTTTTTCCATTTAGTCCTAAAGACTGGAATGCGCTCCAAAAGCCGTGACTAAGGTGAAACCCGAGTAAAATCATTACAACGACATAAAATACTACATTTACAACATTTGAAAAAAAGCGATACACTGTTTCAAACAGATCGCGAATAAAATGTCCATCCGCTGTAGTGTACATAAGTATTTCACCATATTTGAAATCCAGTAGATGAAGAATTGTAAAAACAATTATAAGAAGTCCAGTCCAGATCATAGTTGAAGACGCCCAGGTCTTTTTGCTGGTGTGACCGGCATTCGTAACCATTTTATATCGTTTGTCGCGGGCTTTCCAGTAAAAAAGAGTGATTAGGCGTG
>DAOWAQ010000253.1 GCA_030634505.1 Calditrichia bacterium | reverse complement strand
GTATAATTCAGATTTGAAAAACAATCTTAATTTGAATATTGCTTTAGTAGAAAAATCAATTGATTATGTTGGTGGCAATGGAATTACAAAACATGCATTTGTAGTGAGATACTTAATGACGGGAGCAGAAGGCGAAAAGATAGATGCTAGAGAAACGACTTTTGAATATTCCGACAGCATCAAATTAAGTACAATTCAGAACAGACAAGCACAATATTTATCAGATTTTGAGAATACTCCACCAAAACGATTCAAAAATTTTGCCGGTTGGAATGAAAGAAAAGAAAAAATAGATCCTGATCAACTGGCAGTCGTAGCGTGGATTCAAGACAATGACACGAAAGAGATTATTCAATCACAATATTTCGAAATTTAATTTGATTAAAAAATAAACTCATCCCTACCGAAGGCATGCCTATGGGCACAACCCTTCTCTTATAGAGAGAAGGGAGCATTATTTGGTATTTAAACATCCTTTTCTTGTATGAGAGGGGTTTTTCCAAAGGGTTGGATATGCCAAGGATAAGTAAAAATAGTTATCGAAAATTAAAATTTACATATAAATTTCATCCCAACAATAATATTTTTTGTCTATATTAAACAATTCCTTATAATCATCGTACCTCATATTAATCAAATCAAAAAATAGGAGATACCATGAAATCTATTACTTTTCTGATAGTATTTTTATTTTCATTTACATTGTTTGCTGCAGATTTTGAAGAAACAAGAAAGTTATCATTAGACGCCGACGACATTTCAAAATTATTTATTGATTGTGGTGCGGGTTATCTGAAATTGTCCGGAGATGATGATCTGAATGAAATACTCGTTACTGCAAAAATTGAAATTGATAATATAGACCCCGAAGACGCCGAAAGAATTATGGACAAGTATTTGGAATTGACCCTGGAAAAAAGAGGCAGCCGTGCTGAGCTCATTAGTACTTTTGAAAGATCACAGTCTATTTTCTCATTTATTTTTAATAAACATGGCAATGTTCGAATAAATTTAAAAATTGAGATACCCGCAAATATGGATATTGATATTGATGATGGGTCCGGTTTTATAGAGATTGAAGAAATTGAAGGTGACATATTTATCGATGACGGCTCTGATTACATAGAAATTACAGATGTAAAAGGTAAAGTAGAAATCGATGATGGGTCCGGTGATATTAATATAAAAAATATAATAGGTGAAATAGAAATTGATGATGGTTCGGGTGCAATAGATATTAGAAATATTACCGGTGATATTTTTCTTGACGATGGTTCGGGAAAAATCACAGTTGTGGAGATAGATGGCAATGTACGGGTTGATGATGGTTCCGGCTCAATAAATATTGAAAATGTTGAAGAGGATGTTATTATAGAAGATGATGGCAGTGGCAGCGTGCATATAAGAGACATTGCCGGAAATGTTTATCGCTATGACGAATGATTATTGAAAAAGAATTATCAGATTGTTTTTTCAATTAAGTTTAAATTTCCCTCTTTTCATTGAATGAGAAGGGGGATTTTTATTTAATGGATTTGAAATACGTTTAATTAATTCTCCGATAATGTAAGATTTATTATGGTCTTGTCATTGCAAAGCAGTCAACCGACGGATGAAGCAATCTCTGTTTGAAGAAAGATTGCCATGCTAACTTCGTTTCGCTCAAAATGACAATCCTGGGCCATTATTTAAATAATAATTTGACAGGCATATTATTTAATCGTATATTTACGATAAACGATTAAAGGTAAACAAAATGGCAATATCAAAAGTAGAACTTTTTAATGAAAATGAAATATTATTAGCTGATTTAGCGAAAGCGCTATCACACCCGGCAAGAATAAAAATTCTGCAAATTTTAACCGATATGAACGTTTGCATGTGCGGTGACATTGTTGAATTATTGCCGTTATCACAATCCACAGTTTCGCAGCATTTAAAAGAATTAAAAAGGGTCGGTCTGGTCCAGGGTGAAATAGAAGGACAAAAAGTATGTTACTGTGTTAATAATAAAATGATTGAAAAAGCAAAAGAAGCATTTGCTAAACTATTGTCTCATGTTTGCAAATGTTAAAAAAAGGAATATGGGATAGGGAATAAGGTATAAGACACAAAGTATTATTTTACATCATTTACAACTTATACCATATACCTTATACCTTGTAATTAGTGAATATTAAATTTAATATAAATAAGGAGAACAGCATATGAAGTCAGATGATCAAATCAAACAGATTGTAAAGGAAAAATATGGCGAAATAGCCATTAAACAACCACAGGAAGGCTGCGGCTGCTGCGGCACTTCCAAAGTTGTAGATTACTCCATGTTTAAAGATAATTATGAAAATCTCGACGGTTATGTTGCGGAAGCTGACCTTGGTTTGGGATGTGGTTTACCGACAGAATTCGCAAATATTAAGAAAGGTGATACAGTAGTTGATTTAGGCGCCGGGGCCGGAAATGATGTATTCGTTGCACGTGCAATTACTGGAGAAACCGGAAAAGTAATTGGAATTGACATGACACAGGAAATGATTGACAAGGCTAACGAAAATAAAAATAAACTTGGTTATGAAAATGTTGAATTTAAGTTTGGTGAAATTGAATCTTTGCCGCTTGAAGATAATGAAGCTGATGTGGTTGTAAGCAACTGTGTGTTAAACCTGGTACCAAATAAAAACAAAGCCTTTGAAGAAATCTATCGCATTTTAAAACCGGGAGCCCATTTCTGTGTTTCTGATATTGTGTTGCAGGGTCAATTAACTGAAGGATTAACAAAGTCTGCTGAGATGTATGCAGGATGTGTGGCAGGCGCTTTGCAGAAAGATGATTATTTAAAATCTATCGAAAATGCAGGGTTTACAAATATAGAAATCAAAAAAACAAAAACCATTGAATTACCGGATGAGTTGCTAAAAGAATATTTATCTGATTCGGAAGTTGAAGAATACAAAAATAACAAAGTCGGTATTTTTAGTATCACCGTTGTAGCAACAAAAAATTAAATCCTGTATAACATGTCATTTCGAATCCCGATGAATATCGGGAGAGAAATCTCATCCTCTGAATAGAGATTCCTCTCTGCGTTCGGAATGACATATTTATTTGTTTTTGCTAATTTTCTGAAGCGAATGAAAAATGCTGCTAAACTTTAATCCATTGATTATCCGTTTTTACTAATACAGCTGTCTATCCATTTAATTTCATCATTTGAAATAATCAATACTTCCAAGCAATCGTAAATACATAAAATACATTCTTCCAATTATAAATTCAACTAACAAAAAAAAATCTTTTGTTGAAAATAAGAAATAGGCTTACCTTTGTACTTATAAAGAATTAGGAATAACTATGTACGCTTACCAAAAATCCGGGCGATATTTTGCACAGGTTGCCGATGATATCAAAGATATTGCCGAAGCAGAATTGCTGGAACTTGGCGCCGAAGAACCCAGCCACTCCTACCGCGGTATTTATTTTAATGTCGACCCGGAATCGCTTTACCGAATAAATCTGCATTCCCGATTGATCAACCGGGTATTGGCTCCGCTTAAAACATTTGATTGTCATTCAGATAATTACCTCTACCAGGTAGCACAGCAGATCCACTGGGAAGACTTTCTGAATCCGGAACAGACTCTGGCCGTATTTGCAAACGTAACCGAAAGCAATATCAGCCATTCCAAGTTTGCAGCGCTGCGTTTGAAAGACGCCATCGTGGATTATTTTCGGGAACGAGTAGGGGAACGCCCTTCCATAGATACGCGTAATCCGGATTTCTGGCTGAATGTATACATCGAAAAAAATGTGGCGACCATTAGCGTGGATACATCGGGAGGATCGCTGCACCGCCGCGGATACCGCCAGGAAACAACACAAGCGCCGATGAGTGAAACATTAGCCGCATCAATTCTTCGTTATG
>DAOWAQ010000358.1 GCA_030634505.1 Calditrichia bacterium | reverse complement strand
AGCTCTCCTGCAACCCTTTTACGATATTCACTTGTAGAGCGAATGTCAGTAATTGGTGCAACTTCCTGTACTAATTGATTGCGAGCTAATTCTATAATTTTTTTTGACAATATTTTACCTTGCAGGATTTTTTCAGTTTTAACAGCACGTTTAATTTGCGCAGTTACACTGCCGGCACATATTCTTATATCTTCAATTTTATTATTTTTTTTCCAACCTAAAACTGCCAGAGAAACCTTACTAATTGCCATGGCTTCCCGCTGCCCCACTTTTCGGAAATACCAGAATTGATTTTTCTTCTTTGGAAACGGAATATATATAAAAGCTATATAACGGTTATTCGTTAAACTAATTTCACCCGGACCAATCATTATTTGTTCAATTTTCAGTTTATCATATTCGTTTTTATTTTTAGGACCAATCCACAATTCCGCATTTAATACACTTAGCACAGGTAAACTATCCCCTGCGGGAGAAGCATTGGCAATATTTCCGCCCAGAGTTGCACGATTTTGAATCTGAACCGAGCCGATCAATTTACAGGTTTCTACCAGAATCGGGAGTTTTGATTTTATTGTTGGATTTGTGATTATTTTTGACAATGAAAGAGCAGCGCCAATGAGTATTCCATTCTCATCGATTTTTAAGGTGTGAGTCATTTCATTTACTGATTCAACACTTACCAGATTATTAGTATTTTGCCATAACTGCTCCTGCACCATTAAATCAGTAGAGCCGGCAACAAATGTCACGGGCGAATCATTCTGACTTAAGTATTCATCAAGCTCCGCGATAGTTTTCGGGCAAGCATATTTTATTTCTGATTCATTCATTGAAGACTTTTTTCCACTCCGAATGAATTTTGGAAATGATTTCTCTATTTTGTGATAAATCTACAATAGCATCAATAATTTTTGTATGCCCGGTACAGCGACAAATATTTCCACTAATTCCTTGTTGAATTTGTTTTTCATTTATCTTGGTTCTTTTATCTTGGCTCTTGCCTGCCCCTATGGGGGCTTCTGTTTCTTGTAAGTATGCCAAAGTTGACATTACAAATCCGGTCATACAAAATCCACACTGCACGGCGCCATGCTCTATATAAGCTTTTTCAATATCTGAATATACTTTCCAGTTTTGCAAACCTTCGACTGTAACAATAATTGAACCCTCTAATTGAAATGCCGGCACAAGACAAGAATTAACTCTTACCCCATTCATTAAAACCGTACAGGCGCCACATTCACCTTTTCCGCAGCCTTCTTTAGTGGCAATTAAATCCAGGTCTTCTCGCAAAATATCCAACAATCGTTTTTTGGGAGAAACATCTATCTCAATTTTCTTTTTATTTACAATAAAACTGACATTCATAAATGGTGCCCTGGTTTTTAACTATTCACTTTTATAAATCTCATATAAATCCTCCGGCATTACGGGAATCTTATTAAACTCTTTTCCAAAAATCATCCAAAGAGCAGATAGTACAGCCGGAGCGCCACCAACCAATGGTAATTCACCCAAACCTTTGGCGCCAAAAGGTCCAAATGGATAAGGATTTTCAAGTATATTTACATGAAATTTTGGCGTATCGGCCATAGTTGGAATTATGTAGTCCGTAAAACCACTTACATCAAATTCACCATTTTTTAATCCCATTTTTTCGTATATCGCATAACCAATTCCCTGCAATGATCCACCCTGGATTTGGGCAACTGCCTGATCATAGTTAATTGCTTTTCCAATTTCATGTGATGTATAATAGTCCGTTACTTTTATTTCAAATGTAACAGGATCGACTTCTATTTCTGCAACCGCCGCAGCCCAGGAGAACACAGGATATGCATCACCTTTATAATGAATATCATCAAATCTAATTATAGGAGGATGTTCGTATTTCTGTTCAATTTGTAATCCGGTGTATTTTCTCGCTACTTCTCTAAAAGGTAGAGATGTACCATTTTCATGAAAAGCGCCATGTCTGAAATGAAACTGGCTATTGCTTTCTTTATTTAGGGAAACCGTAAGCTTTTCAATCAATTCATTAGCACTACGGACTATCAACTCACCTACAATCATAGTTGAGCGTGAAGCTACTGTTGGCCCTGAATCCGGAACGAAATCTGTATTAACTTCAGCTAAAATCACATCGTCCATGCTGATTTCAAGAGCATCAGACAACATTTTCCTAAAAGCAGTTTGTTCACCCTGTCCCATTTCTGTAATAGCTGTATAAATTACAGGTTGACCCTTTTCATTAATTTCAACCCGAATTTTGCCCTGTATTTTATTTTCGCCTGTCCCGGTAAATCCGGCGCCATGTTGAAATGCAGTAATTCCAATTCCTTTTAGTTTTTCACTTGGATTACTTTTAGGATACTCATCATGTTTTAATTTTTCTAATATTAGGTGGTTATGATTTTTATATTCCGAATACTTTTTTTGGTAACTACTTAAATCCAAAACATCTTTAAGAGTTTCTTCAGTTGAAACACTATATTTTAATATTTGGCCTGTTGCAGTATCTTTGCCTTCTGTTAATAAATTCTTTTGTCGAACCTCAAGCGGTGAAAAATTTAATTGATTAGCTATTTTTTCAATAAGCATTTCTATGGCAAATATCGCCTGCGGACCGCCAAATCCTCGGAATGCTCCACCGGGTACGGTATTTGTTGCAACCGCTTTAGCTGAGACGCGAACATTTGGGATATAATACGAACCGGTTGCCGTTAATGCTGCACGCGATAAAACTACTTGTGATAATGTACAATACGCACCACCGTCAAGAATCATATTTAAATCTAGACCAATTATTTTGCCATCTTTTGTTACATAAGCTTTATCTTTGTGATATGACGGATGGCGCTTCGTTGTAACTTTGACGTCTTCTTCACGGTCGTAAAACATGGCTACTGGCTTTCCGCATTTATCGGCTAACAATGCTCCATGCCCTGCCAACAAAGAAGGAAAATCCTCTTTACCGCCAAATGCTCCGCCGGTTGTCACCTGAATCACTGTAATATGTTTTTTATTATCAAACATATTATCCAGTGCATTTTTGATATAATAAGGACATTGCAACGAACCACGAATTACAATTTTGTCTTTCTCAGGAATAGCAATGATTCCCTGCGGTTCCAGGTATAAATGTTCCTGGAATCCTGTGTGTACTTCTATATCGATAACCTTATCAGATTGATTTTGTGCT
>DAOWAQ010000185.1 GCA_030634505.1 Calditrichia bacterium | reverse complement strand
TCGCATATCTTTAATCCTTGCTGGGTATTCATTTTTTATCAGTTTGAAACTGTTAATTCTTTTGATTCATGAACAATTTTAATTCCGGCGCTTGCTCCCAATCGAGTAGCACCGGCAGAAACCATTTTTTGAGCGTCTTCATACGAACGAATACCACCGGCAGCTTTTACTCCAATTCCTGCATCTGCAACAACTTTGCTCATTAACGCAACATCTTCAGACGTCGCGCCACCCGGTCCAAATCCTGTTGAAGTCTTTACGAAATTCGCCCGTGCTCTTTTAGACAATTTGCATGCTCTTACTTTTTCATCATCGGAAAGTAATGCTGCTTCGATGATGACTTTGCTGATTGCACCACCATCTTCACATGCTTCACATACCATTCTAATATCGCGATAAACTAATTCATCATTTCCACTTTTTAATGCACCAATGTCAATAACCATGTCAATTTCAGTAGCCCCATCACGGATTGCTCTTCTTGCTTCCATAGATTTGATTTCGGGCATATGGGCTCCGGATGGAAATCCAACTACTGTGCATACTTTTACATTTGAACCGGCCAGTTCTTTCGCAGCAAGCGGAATATAACTGGGACTAATACATACCGATGCAAATTGAAATTCTCTGGCTTCAGCGCAAAGTTTTTTTATATCATCTTCAGTAGCTTCCGGTTTTAATAAAGTATGATCAATACATTGAGCAATGTCTTCCGGTACACAGGAAGCGCCTGTTGCATCATGATAACCAATTCGATCAACACCGTAATCAATAAATTGACGAATGGTTTCAGCTTTTCTTTCAACACAAATGCCACATTGACATATCATATCTGTTGCGCAATGATCTGCAGAATTTGGCTGCATTGATGTATTATTTGTATTTAATAATTCTCCAACTTTTTTTGCAATTTGGGAAATATCTGTTGAAGATAGATCCATTTCTTTTTCCTCCATTACTGTCTGTGAATTATTTTCAGGGATTTTATTCTTATCAAGATCATTTATCATTTGCACCCGGCGTAAATGGCGATCAACACTACATTCATGAGTTAAAAAAGTAATAGCAATTTGTTTGGCAAGTTCACTGCCCACAGAACCGGCTCCAAGTGTTAAAACATTTGCGTTATTATGCTCGCGTGCATTTTTTGCCGATGATACATCATAACATAAAGCTGCTCTCACACCGTCAAATTTATTAGCAACCATGCTTGACCCAATTCCAGCACCATCAATAATAATACCAAAATTAGATTCACTATTGGAAACTTTTTGCGCAACTGCTGATGCAAAAATAGGGTAATCAACAGAATCGGTGCTAAATGTTCCGCAATCATCGATGTTATAGTTATTTTTTGTTAGATACTCTTTAAGGATTTCTTTTAAAGGAAACCCACCATGATCTGCACCGAGAGATATTTTAATGCTTTTATTTGTCATAATTCTAATTTAATTGGCTTGCCACTAATTCATCGGTAATGAGTACATTAAAAAATTTACCTTTTAATGCTGCTTTAATTGCTTTCAATTTATCTTTACCGCCGGCAACAGCTATTGAAAAAGGCTTTTCTTTAATATCTTTTAGTTCAATTCCGATGGTTCTGTTATTTAAATCTTCAGAACTAATATTGCCTTTATTATCTATAATGCGTGAGCACACATCAGCTACAGCACCATTCTTAATGAGAATATCCACTTCATTTTGATCGAAATAATTTGCTTTTACAAGAACAGATTCATAATCAAATTTGCCAATAGTAAATACTATAACTTCCGCCTGTTTACCAAGATTCAATGTATGGGCAATGTTTTTATCTGAAAGAATAGCATTTTTAACATTAATGTTGTCAACGATTGCAGGTAAAGGAAGAAGAAACGGAACAGCGCGGTATTTTTCTCCCATTTTTTGTGCCACTTCGCTGGCATGTGTATCATATTCAGCTCGAGTTACACCACCATTGAGTTGTACAATAGTCACTCCTAAAGTAGGTCTGGCTTGAATATGTTTTGCAACTTGCAGCATTGTGGTTCCCCAAGATACACCAATTATCATATTATCTTTAATTAAACGATTCAAATAAGCAACTGCTGATTTTCCCAGTCTTTGTTTGATAGTATTGTTGTCTTCATTTTCATTGGGTACAATGATTACATCTTTTAAATTATATTTCTTTTTTAACTTAGCTTCCAATTCTGTCCCTTTGGCGCCGGGATCGATTATATCTATTTTTACAATTCCAGTCTCCCGTGCTTTTTGCAAAAGTCGTGAGATCCCGGGACGAGAGATTCCCAACTTGTTTGCGATTTGCTGCTGACTGAAATTGTGCTCGTAATATAAACGGGCAGTTTCAATCATTAATCTGGTTTCAGATTTTATCTTCGGCATAGTTGAACAAATGTTCAGTTTAAATTAACATTTGTTCAAAAATAAGTATATGAAAAGAATTTGTCAAGTATTTTTTTAGAATTGAGTGGAATTATATCTGAAGATATTTTGCTTCGACTCTAATTCAACTACGTTCAGCAACCCGTCTCAGCAACCAATCAATACAGTACCCTGTGCGAAGTCGAAGGGTAAGAAATTAAAATATTTTATTTTCACTTGAATGAAAATTACAAAGACTGAATTTCTTTTAAATATGTATTTGCAAGTTTTTCTGCTTCTTTTTCTGTAGGTGCTTCAGCCATAACACGAATGATGGGTTCCGTATTTGATTTTCGTAAGTGAACCCAGGTGTTTTCAGTATCAATTTTCAATCCGTCAAGAAAATCGATTTTTTTATTCTTATGCTTTTCACCCATTTTTTGCAACAGCTCGTCGGGATTTAATCCTTCGATGCTTATTTTTTTCTTTACAATCTTATACTGGGGTAAGGATAAAAATAATTCATTCATACTGCCATCAAATTCAAGCAAAGCTTGTAAAGTCAAAGCAACTGCGGCCGGCGCATCTCTACCTAAATGTAATTCAGGTAAAATGACTCCGCCGTTACCTTCACCACCGATAATTGCCTCGCTCTTAACCATTTCTTCAGCTACATTAATTTCACCAACTTTTGTACGGATAAACGGGCAATTATAATATTTGGCAATATCCTCCGAAGCACGGGAGGTGGACATATTTACAACCACATTTCCCAGTTCTTTAGAAAGAATAAATTTGACAGCCAGGGCGAGTGTATACTCTTCACCGATAATATTGCCTTTGTTAGCTATGATTGCACAGCGATCAACATCAGGGTCCACAGCAAACCCTATATCTGCTTTTTTTTTTTTAACAGTTTTACTTAATTCTGTAAGATTTTCAGGAAGAGGTTCCGGAGTATGAGCAAAGTAACCATTGGGCTCACCGTTTATTACTTTTATTTCGCATCCTAATTCTTCTAATAACTGTGGAATAATCAATCCACCGGCACCATTAACACAATCAACTATTACTTTAAATTTTCTTTTTCTGAGTTCTTTCACATCAAAATAAGGTAATTTTAGTAAAGCTTTTATATGTCTTTTGTTGGCGTTTTTATCAGATTTAAATGAGCCAATATCATCCCATTTTTGTAAATTGAAATTCCCTTTATCAGCTTCAGAATATACTTTATTTGCATTATCAGGACTCAAAAATCTGCCATTGGCATCCATAAATTTTAAACCATTCCATTCGGGTGGATTATGACTGGCAGTAATGGCAATGCCTCCCTGGGCTTTATGATGAAGAATTTCCATTTGCACAGTCGGTGTAGGGACAATGCCTACATCAATTACTTTACACCCGGTTGCAAGTAAGCAACCTTGGACAATATTATTAATAAATTCACCGCTGGTTCTAGAATCGCGCCCCAATATTATTGTACCTCTATTGATAAAACTTCCATAAGCCAGAGCGTATTTTTCTATTATAGCAGGTGTAAGACTTTCTCCAACAATACCACGTACACCGGAAATCGAAACCATCAAAGCTGCCAAAATTATCCTCCTGTATGAATTATAAACAAAAAATTTAGTTTCTTAGAATGATTAATACAAGTAAAATAAAAGTACTCAAAAACAAAAAATTTATTTTTATCAGAATAATTTTTACTCTAAATATCGTTGTTCTAAAATAGGGAATTAAATGTGGGTGATTATTATGAAAGTTTTTCTTTCTTTTTTATTGTTTTTGACCATAATAAATTATAATGTACATGCTCAGGGTGTTGGCACACAAGCACCGAATTTTACTCATAATACATTGGATCATGGTCAATTATCATTATCCGATCATATGGGGAAAGTGGTGTACTTATTTTTTTTCGGCTGGGGCTGACCTACTTGTCAGGCGGTTGGTCTAATCACCGAAACACAAATAAATCAGGTTTACCAGGGACAAAATTTTCAGGCTATTGGCTTGGATCACTGGAATGGTAGTGCGGCCCAGGTAAGAACTTTTCAGAATTTGGGATTAACATATCCATTATGCATGAATGCTTTAACAACTAAAAATATATACACAGAACCCGGCTTTTATAACGATTTTTCTATTTTAATTGATCAATCAGGTGTTGTTCGTTATAAAGGGGCTGGTGTTGATGTTTCTCAAATTACCTCTTGGATAGATAATTTACTTTTAACATCAATTAATGAATCAGATAATATTATTCCGGATAAGGTAATATTGTATCAAAATTATCCTAATCCTTTTAATCCAATCACAAAAATAAGATTTCAGATAGATCAGCAACAGCGCGTAAATCTAGAAATATTTGATG
>DAOWAQ010000249.1 GCA_030634505.1 Calditrichia bacterium | reverse complement strand
TTGAGCTCGGTTCAACCTGTTTTTGATTTCATTCATTTGTACATTATTTTCTGTATCGGCATACTCAATTTGTCTTTGAATTTTGTTCATTAAGCGCGTGGATAACTGTAAATACTGCAAAGCAGACTTTCTATTATCTTGCTCATACAATTCAATAGCTCTATATGTCAATCTTACAGCTTCCTGGTACATTTTTTTTAAAGAAGTACTATTTGTTTGTTCGACTTTTGGTTCCTGTAAATCTAACAATCGTTTATTGTCATTTAATTGA
This sequence comes from Calditrichia bacterium, assembly GCA_030634505.1. Taxonomy (GTDB): domain Bacteria; phylum Calditrichota; class Calditrichia; order JAJRVZ01; family JAJRVZ01; genus DAOWAQ01. Next base: position 3,696 of record DAOWAQ010000249.1, on the reverse strand, counting down.
GATTCAATATCCAGCACTTCATAATTACTGCCGGTTTTCATTAACTGCATTGCTTTTGAAGCAAATCGCTGACTCAGATTTAACTTATTTTTTGCCAATTCGAATTTACCGGAATTATAGGCTTTTGTTGCCTCTGAATATTGATTGTTTGCCCTGTTTAAAAACAACTTTACTCTTTGATTCTGATTTTCCCGGGCATCTGCCTCGAGAGCTTCTAAAAAAGCCTGCATTGAATATAAATCATTTTCAATTCTGTCTTTTTGATTTAGTGACGACCGATCAACTTGATCAATGATGCGATAAAGTAATTTTTCAATTAGCCTGAATCTTTTCTGAGCAAGATCTATCCTACCTGTTTCGAATAAATGTATGGCATCCGCATAATGTTTTTTGGCTTCATTTAATAAATTATTGAATCTGTTTCTTTTATCAGTTGAAATTATTTCTTCAACCTGGTTAATTAATAGATCAATATTTGACTTTAATTCAGCTATTTGAATATCCGAATCTTTAATATCTCGATTGGCCAGGTTTAATGACTTATCTGCAAAGTAAAATGCAATTCTGTAAAATTCCTGGGCTTTATTTGTTCTACCGGCAGCAAGAGCATCATATGCAAGTTTTCTAAATTTTTTTGCCTGTCTGATTAAGTAACGTGCTTCATCTGAATACCTTTTTGCAATTGTTATTTCAGCCTGGTTAATGATATCATCAAGCTGTTTTTTTAGCCTGTTTATTGGTTGACTCAAAACTATCTTTGCAGCCTGATTGCCTAAGGATCTTGCTTTTAACATATGTACTCTTGCTAATACATATTTTCTTGCATTATAAATTAAATCCTCTGCGATATCTAATTCATGTTTCGATTGTACCATTAAATCATTGGCTCTCTGGTTATCAAATTTTTGAACGACAACCCAAATTTTTGTTAGATATATTTTTAATTCATTGAAATCACGAACGATTCTAAGGTCTGATTGTGCATATATATTATTTAATGTAAATCCAGCCATAATTATTGAAAAACTTAAAATGTAAATTGTCTTTTTCATTTGTAACCTCATTTTCTACAAATCACTTAATACAATTTATATGCCAATTGTAAATACTATATTTTATATATTGTTTTTATTATAGTTATAAAGATTGATATTTATATATAGATGAATTGTGTACCATATCGTACAGAATATTGTACGCCTATGTTCATATGATATTGCAATAAAAGAATTAAATGATTATTTGGAATTCATAATTTCAGGTAAGGTATTATAATAAACATCAATTAATTTTGAAAGTGAAATATTAAATAAATCGTTGATATTTAATTCATTTCCCCCGGTTTCTCCTATTGATTGGAAAATAATATTATTTGAATTACACAAAGATTCAAAATCTGATTTAAAATTCGGTTTTATGGAAATGACAAAACGCGATTGTGATTCACTGAATAATACCTGGTGTTCTTTAAGTTCACTTGAGATTTTCGCTTCAATGCCAATAGGATTTGATTTATTGATAATACAACATTCAGCTAAAGCAATGCTTAAGCCACCGTCAGAAACATCATGGGCTGAGACAACATATCCCGATTTGATAGCATTCAAAATAGTTTCGTTTGTGGATTTTTCTATTTCTAAATCGATTTCAGGGGGCATACCGGCAACCTTATCATAGATTACTTTTAAATATTCACTGCCGCCCAATTCGTTTTTTGTTTCTCCGATTAAGTAAACTAAATCTCCAATATTTTGAAAACCGGATGGGGTTACATTTTTGATATCTTCGATTAACCCGATCATTCCAATAACCGGCGTCGGATAAACTCGCCATTTGTCACTTTCATTGTAAAAGCTGACATTTCCTCCTGTAACTGGTGTTTGTAATACCCGACATGCTTCACCCATTCCAACGATGGATTCAGAAAACTGCCAATATATATCGGGCTTATATGGATTACCAAAATTGAGACAATTCGTAACAGCTATGGGTTTAGCTCCGCTGCAAACAACATTTCGTGCAGCTTCTGCAACTGCAATCTTTGCTCCTGTTCGTGGATCAAGATAAACATACCTGGCATTACAATCGGTTTTCATTGATATTGCTTTATTAGTTCCTTTTATTCTGACAACGGCTGCATCACTTCCCGGTCCAATGACTGTATTTGTGCGCACCATATAATCATATTGATGATAAACCCACTGTTTGCTTACAATATTTGTTGATGAAAAAACTTTGAGAAATTCTTTTTCTGTAGATTCTTTGGATCTGATATTATTAGTATCAAAACTATTTAAATCATTTTGATAGTCCGGAACTTTAACTTCACGTTTATAAACCGGGGCGCCATCTCCGGCAGATAAGTAATATGACGGAATATCTGCAACGGTTTTACCCTTAAAATTAATTGTAAGATTTTTAGAATCTGTGACTCTGCCGATCAATGCAAAATCCAAATCCCACTTTTTACATACAATTTCGAATTCTGATTCTTTTCCCGGTTTACAAATTGCAAGCATTCGTTCCTGAGATTCTGATAGCATAATTTCATAAGGAATCATATTTTCTTCACGTAAATGCAATTTGTCAAGATTGAATTCGATACCTAAGCCACTTTTAGCGCTCATCTCTGCGCTGGAGCTTGTCAAACCGGCAGCGCCCATATCCTGAATTCCTTCCAAAACATCCTCTTTAATTAACTCTAAAGTAGCTTCCAATAGTAATTTTTCTGTAAAGGGATCACCGACCTGAACCGAACTACGTTTTTCCTCTGATTCCTCTGAAAGTTCTTCGCTGGCAAAAGTGGCGCCATGAATTCCATCGCGGCCTGTAGCTGAGCCAATGGCATAAATTGATGCTCCTACTGTTTTAACAGTGGCTTTAGCAATTCTATCTTTATTTGCAACACCAACAGTCATTGCATTTACAAGGCAATTATCAGTATAACAATCTTCAAAATATACTTCACCGGCAACCGTTGGAATCCCCAGGCAATTTCCATAATCTCCAATTCCTTTCACCACTCCGTCAAATAAATATTTATTTCTATTATTGTCTAATTCTCCAAAGCGAAGTGAATTTAGAGCTGCAATTGGTCTGGCGCCCATAGTAAAGATATCCCGCATGATGCCCCCTACTCCCGTTGCCGCACCCTGGTAAGGTTCCACAGCCGATGGATGATTGTGACTTTCTATTTTAAACGCTACTGCCAGATTATCACCAATATCTATTAGTCCGGCATTTTCTTCTCCGGCTTCAACCAGTAATTGTTTTCCCTCTTTTGGCAATGTTTTTAGCTGTAGCAGAGAATTCTTATAACTGCAGTGTTCACTCCACATAACAGAGAAAATGCCTAATTCCGTATAGGTTGGTGTTCGATTTAAAATTTTTAGTATTTTATCATATTCCTCTTCCGATAGTCCATGTTCAATAGCCAGTTCCAAATTCACTACAGGTTCGTTCACGTGATTTCTCCTTGATAATTAAATGTATAGGAATTTATTGTTCCTCAAAAAAAGGTATAAGGAATAAGGCATAGGGTATAAGGTGTAAAAGAGATAATTTTCCATAATACCCTATTTCCCTTTAACTTATTTCCCTACCTTTTTATCAAACTCTGCTTTTTTCTCATCGAGTATATTGTATACTGCTTTTGCTGTGATAACTACAGCAATTGCCAGGGCAATACCGGCAATA
>DAOWAQ010000014.1 GCA_030634505.1 Calditrichia bacterium | reverse complement strand
CCGGCTCCAATATTATAGATTTCACCAATTTTCCCGGAATGCAAAACTGTATCAATTCCTGAACAATTATCTATTACATGTAACCAATCACGTACATTTTTGCCATCTCCATATATGGGAACAGGAATATTATCTATTAAATTTGTAATAAAAAGTGGAATTAATTTTTCCGGATATTGAAATGGTCCATAATTATTTGAACTTCTTGTAATTAATATCGGTAAATCAAAAGTTGAGAAATACGAACGTACCAATAAATCGGCACCGGCTTTGGAAGAAGAATAAGGGCTGTTTGGTTCCAATAAACTCTTTTCCGTAAATGAACCTGTTTCTATTGAACCGTAAACCTCATCCGTAGATATATGTAAAAACTTTTCAATCTTGTATTTTTTTGCTGCTTCTAATAGTACAAATGTTCCTTTAATGTCAGTATTTATGAATTCACCTGCAGAATGTATTGATCGATCTACGTGTGTTTCAGCAGCAAAATTTACTACTGCATCTACTTTACTCATTAATTCATCAACAATTGTTTCATCACATATATTGCCGTGATAGAATGTATATTTTTGGTTATTCTCTATGTCTTTTAAGTTATCTCTATTACCTGCATATGTTAATGCATCCAATACAATTATATTATAATCTTTATATTTATTCATCATGTATCTAACAAAATTACTGCCAATAAAACCTGCCCCGCCAGTGATCATTAATTTTTGCATCAACCCTCCGATTATTTTAATTTCTTACAAACGTACAATAGATTACAATTTATGTTAAACTTTTTTTCCAATTATACGTTTACGGAATTAATTGCCCTGATATTTTATTATAATTTGATAATATTTATAGATTTTGAAATTTAAATATTTTTTATTTGATATGAAAATGCGTTTTCAGATATTTATAACAATTGTCCTTCTATTTTCAATTTCTTCTTTGTTCGCACAAGGTTTTTATTTTGGAAGAAACAAAATCCAATACAACAATTTTGATTGGCACATTTTAAAAACTGAGCATTTTGATATCTATTACTATCCTGAAATGGAAGATGTAGCGGAAAAAGGTGCAAATTTTGCCGAGGAAAGTTATCAGATATTACAGACAAAATTTAATCACACTATAAACAGACGAGTACCACTTATTTTTTATAGTTCTCATATGCATTTTCAGCAAACAAACATTACACCGGGTTTTATACCGGAGGGCGTTGGTGGATTTTTTGAATTTTTAAAAGGAAGGGTCGTAATCCCCAGTAATGGAAATTTAAACCAATTTAAAAAAGTGATAAGGCATGAATTGGTTCATGTTTTTATGCATTCAAAGATTGACCGGGTTCAAAAAAATAAGGGTAAGCTTGATGGAGCCTATCCCCCATTATGGTTTACTGAAGGACTTGCAGAGGTTTGGTCTTCAAAATGGGATAGTCAGGCAGAGATGGTCGTAAAAGATGCTGTTCTTCACAATTACATGGTTCCTTTAAACCAAATTTATCGAATCAACGGGACCTACATGATGTACAAAGTAGGCCAAAATATTCTTGAATACATTATTAGGAAATATGGTGAAGACAAATTATTATTGTTAATGGAGAATCTTTGGAAACATTCGCGATTCGAAGAAAGTTTTAAAGAAACTCTAGGATTGAGTTATCTGGAATTTGACGAAGAGTGGATTTATTATTTAAAGAAAAAGTATTATCCGAAACTTCAGACTAACGATTTTTCTGATAAAGTAGCACACACTGTTGTTAGAAATGGTTATAATTTTAAACCAGCCTATTATGAATTGGATGGAAATGAACATGTGGTATTTCTTGCCAATCGTACCGGTTATTCAAGTATTTATTCACGCAGGTTAAAACCTTTGAAAATTAAAGAGGATGATGATTCTGAAATATTAATTAAAGGGGAAGAATCTTCAGACTTTGAAGCATTTCATTTGTTTAGCTCCAAAATAGATGTGAACAACAATGGATTGCTGACATTTGGTTCAAAAAGCGGAGAGAAAGATGCCTTATATATTTATGACATAAAAGAAAGAAAAACATTAAACAAATATTATTTTAAAAATCTTACAGGTGTATTATCCCCTTCATGGTCACCTGATGGCAAAAAAGTTGCTTTTGCAGGACTTGACTTCTCCGGCTACAAAGACATTTATATATTTAATACAGAGAATGAAGAATTATTAAAACTCACTAATGATTTTTATGATGACAACGACCCGGCATGGTCTCCAGACGGAAATTATCTGATATTTTCATCTGACCGCACAGAATATGGAATACAATGGGCTTATAACTTATTTATGTTGAATATAAACACTGGTGATCTGTCATACATAACTTATGGAAATCATAAAGATACAGCGCCCGTTTTTTCAAATGATGGTAAATCAATTTTATTTACCTCTGACTGCGATACATCATTAAACATTTACCTTGCAGAATTGGATATAAATAAACAAACCATAGAAATTGAGAAAATATCAAATTTTACCGGGGCTGCCTTTGATCCCGAGTGGACTCCTGACGGTGGAATTATATTTGCAGTTTTTGAAAAGGGGGTTTTTCAAATTCGTTATGTTGAAAACTTAGAAACCTTGCGTCAGAAAAAATCTTCTGAATTTTTTACATTGCCTAAGATTGTGAAGTCGAAAGAACCGTGGAAGTTTAAAAATTTTTCACATGATAAAAAATCTGAAAAATTTAAGTACTCCAAAGACTATGATTTAGATATAGCACAAACCCAGGTATCACAAGATCCTATTTTTGGTACAAGTGGCGGCGCCCAATTAGCTTTTACAGATGTACTTGGAAATGATCAATATCATGTTCTTATTTACAATAATGCTCAATCTTCGGATGAATTTCTGAAAAGTTTTAATTTTGCACTGACAAAAGTTAATTTAGCAAAAAGAACAAATTATGCCTATGGATTATTCAGATATGCCGGTAGATTCTTCAATTATCAGGATGGTTTTTTCTATGAAGATAGAATAGGTGGATTCTTTGCATTGAGCTACCCTTTAAGCCAGTTTATGCGTTTGGAATACAACACAAGTATAAGTTATTCTGATAAGACGTGGTATGGTATAAATAATCGATTAGCATATTTGGCATCGAATTATGTTTCTTTTGTGAAAGACAATTCCATTTGGAGTTCTACGGGTCCAATAGATGGTCAACGCTTTAAAATTTCAGTTGGTAATACATTTGATCTAAGATACTCAAATGTAAATTATTTTACACTAATGCTTGATTTTAGAAATTATATGAGACTTGGATTACGAAGTACGTATGCATTTAGGGTACTTTCATTGCTTAATGAAGGAAAAGAAGCCAGGCAATATTATCTTGGAAGTAGTTGGGATATGCGGGGTTATCCGAGATGGTCGATTAGAGGGCAAAGAATCTTTTTTACAAGCCAGGAATTAAGATTTCCGTTTATCGATTTACTGGGAATCAGGTTCCCTTTTGGCACAATTGGATTCAATTCGATCCGTGCTGCCTTATTTCTTGATGCTGGTAATGCCTGGGATGATGAATTCAAAAATATTAATGAGTGGTCAGAGAGTTTGATTGGAAGTTTCGGTTTAGGCTTTAGAATGAGATTAATTGGCTTTTTAGTCTTAAGATTAGATTTTGGTAAACGAACAGATTTTAATTCAGTTAGTGATGGCATTTTCACCCAATTCTTTTTTGGATGGGATTTTTAATGGAATATAAATATTTTAGTAAATTATTTATTCTCATCTCAATTGTTTATTTACTTAGTTGTAATAAGTTACAAATAAATAATTTTCACCAAAATAGTGATCAGACAACTTCCCAATTACTGACACACAACTTCAATTATCAACGCAATACTGTATCTGAACAAGAACTTGATCCGCCCTTAGTATTAGTATTTGAAGATGATTATAATGGTCTTGCAACAAATGGATTTTCTTCTGTTGATAGTATATTGTTTTTTGGAACAGGTAAAGGATATTTAATTGCTTTTGATTTAAATAAAAATAAAGTTGTAGGAAAGAAAAAATTTGGATTATCTACCTCTGCTCCCCCGACGATTTACAAAAATATTTTGTACCAGGCTTATGATAGTGGAGATTATGGATTGATAGCTTATGATGTTGTCGAAGGAGAAAAATTATGGGAAATAGAAAATAATCTAACTTCATCATCACCCATAGTTGTAGAAAACAAAGTATTTTATCAATCAAATCAAGGCAAAGTCTATTGTTGTAACTTTTTAACCGGAGAAACAATTTGGACTGCTGATTTAAAGTGTTTTGGTGTGAATTCAATTGCATTTGACAATGGAATAATAATTTCTTCAAATTTAGATGGATCTATTTTTGCATTAGAATATACCTCAGGAATTGTATTGTGGGAAAAATCACTAAATGATAAAATTTTTGCCAATCCTGTCATAAATGAAAATCATGTTTATATTTCAACTTATAACGGATATTTATATGAAATAGACATGGAAGAGGGTAATATTATTCAATCAAAAGATTTTGGAATTCCAATATATTATGGAGTTACGGTTGATATCGACTATATTTATGTTCCAATAAGCAGTGGAGAGCTAAAAGTTTTAGATAAGGGCAGTTTTATAGAAGTATGGTCAAATAATGGTTCAGGACCTGCAGCAAGCTCAGTAGTTGTTTCAAATAACTATGTTTATTTCCCAACTTTGGGCAAACATCTATATATTCTTGATAAAACTACCGGCAAAAAACTGCAGGAAATTGAACTTGAAGGTCGCGTCAGATCAATTCCACTAATAATAAATGGAAGATTGGTAATTGCAAGTGAGGATGATAATGTCAATATATTTGCCATTTCAAAATAGAATATTAATAACATTTTTATTACTTATTTCGATTTCATTTGCCCAGGATAAATTGGATACAGGCAAACTTACAATCTTGTTAAAGACTCCCGGTTACATCTATATTGATTCAGAATTCATATCAAATCAGTCAATTGAAAACTTATCCCTAAAAACAGGTGAATATAAAATATCAGTATTTAGCTCAAAATCGAGAAAATGGAATGAACGTGGATATGAAAAATCAATTACGATACTGCCTGATCAAAATATTAATTTAACAGTTGAAAATACAAATTTATATTATATAAACAGTAGCCCCTATGGTAGTAATATCATACAAAATAATATTGTATTAGGTAATACACCAGCCTATATTAATGCCAATGATATTGATGAAAAGAATAAATTAATAGTTAGAAAAAATGGATTTTATGATAAAGATATTTTTGTAAAAACAGATCAGAATGAATATTTCTTCAAATTGAAACCCGAATCTATTATTATTGAAAATTTAGTAGCTAGTTCAGGTTTAGATAATTCACAAGCATCTTGGTTTAAAGAAGGATTTGTGGTGGTTTCATTGTTAAGCAGTTGGGCTGCCTTTTATTTTAAAAGAGAAGCAGACAAAAGTTATAACAAATATTTGCAGGAGGGAAATTCCATATCATTGAATAATTATTATGATGCAACTAAAAGATTTGATACCTATGCAGATATAAGTATCTCTGTTTCAGTAGCATCTTTAGGTACTTATATGTATTTATTGATATTCGAATAAACTATTTATTTTTTATTTCTTTTAATAGCAATACGTCTTCTATTTTATTTAATATATAATTCATATCTTCCGGCAATTCACTGGTAAACTTCATTCTTTTTCCATCTTTAGGATGTATAAATGATAGTTCTTTGGCGTGAAGTGATTGCCTGTTTATCTTTTTTAATAGCGCTGCTCCACGTCTTTGTAAATAAGACGGCAACCTCCTTAATTGGGATTTACGTCCATTATATACAGGATCTCCAAAGACAGGCATATTTAAATGATTCAAATGCACACGAATCTGATGGGTTCTCCCAGTATTTAATCTCAACTCTAATAAAGATAAATATTGAAATTCCTTAATTAATTTATAATTAGTGACTGCTTCTTTTCCTCCACTACTAGAAACTGTCATTTTTTTTCTATCTTTTCTACTTCTGGAAATAAAGGTTTCAATTTCACCCTGTTTTTGAACAGGAACACCCCAAATTAAAGCAAGATACACCCTTTTTATTTCCTTTGTTTGAAACTGCTCTTGTAATTTTACGTGAGTTAAATCATCTTTTGCTACAACCAGTAATCCTGAGGTATCTTTATCAAGTCTATGTACAATTCCAGGCCTGGTAGCACCGCTTAACTTAGATAAATGATTACAATGGTATAATAAGGCATTTACTAAAGTACCGGACTTATTCCCGGCGCCCGGATGGACAACCATTCCAGCAGGTTTGTTAATTACAATTAAACTATCATCTTCATAAATTATATTTAACTTAATATTTTCAGGGTGTATATTTTCTGGAGCATCTAAAATAATATTTATAGTAATGTTATCATTTTCTTTTAATTTATAACCTGTTTTTACAACATTATTATTTACTAATATTTCACCTTTAGTAATAGAATTCTGAAGTGAAGAACGTGATTTTTCATTTAATTCCTCTATCAGAAATTTATCGAGTCTTTTACCTATGTGAATTTTTGAAATAATAAATTTTTTAATTGGGGAAAACAATTATGCAGTACTTTCGGTGGTTTGCTTATCTTTTACAAAAAATATCATCCATGTAATAATTATCATACCTATTGATACAGATGTATCCGCGAGGTTGAATATTGGCCAACGTGTTAGTTCGAAGCCTGGAAAATCAATAAAAAGAAAGTTAAATTCAGGAATAGAAATATCAAAAAACTCAAAATCCAAAAAATCCACTACCCTGCCATAAAACAATCTGTCAATTAGATTACCAATCGCACCGCCCATAATAAAACTAAGAGCAATAACCAGCATCATTTTTTCATTACGCATTCTATAGAGATAAATAAATACAACAATGGCAGCGCCTATAGATAGTATTGTAAATAGAATTTTATTCTCCATTTGCAAGCCAAAAGCCATGCCGGGATTTTCTATATATGTGAATTGAAAAAAATCACCTATAATACCAATCGAATCTCTCAAGTTCATTAGCTTTTTCACAATAAATTTTGTGATCTGATCTAAAACCACAACACTGGCGATTAGTGCAATTATAATGTACACACGATTTGATAATTTATTGATCATTTAATTTTAACGTGATGATTTTGATTCTTTCAATTTTGCTTCATATGAAATACTAGTTGTCGGGACAGCTTCCAATCTTTCTTTTCCTATTTCTTTACCGGTTACTCTGCAAATTCCATATGTTCCATTTTCAATGCGATCTAATGCCTCATTAATCTGCTTAATATATTTTTCATCACGTGATGCAAATAAAAATGCTTTTTCTCTTTCCATAGCATCTGTACCTTGATCTGCCATATGGAATGAGTAAGCTGAATGATCTCCGGAAGCTTCCTGAGAAGTGGAATTCAAAGTAACATTGCGTAAATATTCAATATTTTTCAGAACTTCAGCTCTCTTCTTTTCCAGTAAATTTTTAAAATATTCAAGATCTGCTTTTTTCATCTATATCCTCCTTACCTTAATTCTTCACTTTTATTTAGTCCTAAAATTAATGTTTCATTTTCGATTTCAATTTCCTTTTTGTACGGAACAATAACAAAATCTTCGGAAATACGATTTGCTAATGTCTCGCTTTTAATATAATCGCCTTTATCATATATAGCTTTTTTAATTGAGCTGGATTCGGTTTTAATAACAACATCAATCCTGTCTGTTACTTCAAGTTCAATTTCTTTTCTGAAGTTTTGAATCCGATTAATTAATTCCCTGGCTAAACCTTCATTATAAAGATCTTCTGTAATTGTCAAATCCAGGGCTAATGTTAGCTCAGTCTCGTTATAAACAGCAAATCCATCTCTGGCCTCACTTAAAATCTCGACATCTTCAAGAGTTATCTTTAACTCTTCACCTTCCACTACAATTCTTTCATATCCTTTTTCTTCAATCTTTGTAACCTGATCGTCACCAAAAGAATTTATTATCGGACCTATTTTCCCCATTAATTTTCCAACTTTTGGCCCTAAAATTCTAAAATTTGGTTTGGCTTTCTTTATTACTAAATCATTTGCAGATGCAACGAACTCAATGGATTTAACATTTAACTCATCACAAACTATTGGTTCCATTTCTTTTAGTGCATCGATTTTATCTTGATTAGATAGAAATACTAAGATTTTCGCTAAAGGTTGTCTAACTCTAATTTTATGATCATTTCTTAATGAATGAGAAATTGAAACAATCTTTTGTGCAATTTCCATTTTTACTTCAAGTTGTTCATCGCGATTATTCTGCATTTCTTTTGACACAGTTGGGAAATCAATAAAATGTACGCTTACAGGAGTGTTTTCTTTTTTAATGTTCTGGTATATATCTTCAGCTAAAAATGGTGTAAATGGAGCAACCATTTTTACTATAGTTAAAAGTATTTCATGTAATGTTTGGTATGCCGCTAATTTGTCATCCCATTCTCCGCTTTTCCAAAATCTTCTTCTGTTTCGTCTTACATACCAATTGGATACATCATCAACCACATAAGCGCTAATCATTCTCGCAGCACGTGTTAAATCATAATTTTCCATTCGATCACTAACATCGGCGTTCAACGTGTAAAGTTTTGATAGAATCCACCGATCAATTTCAGGACGGTTGTTAAATGGTATCTCTTTTTCATCTCCTTTATAACCGTCAATGTTTGCATACATTACAAAAAATGAATAGATATTTAATAAAGTATTAACATATTTTCTAAGTACTTCTTTTATACCTTCTTCGTCAAAACGTTTTGGCGTCCAAGGTGGACTAATTGTCATTAAATACCATCTGATCGTATCTGCACCATATTTACTTATCACATCTTCCGGAACTACAGCATTTCCTTTGGTCTTAGACATCTTTTGACCATTTATATCGAGGATAAGTTCATTAACAATAACATTCTTAAACGGCGGTTCGTCAAACAACAATGTAGAGATGGCTAATAATGAATAAAACCATCCGCGGGTTTGATCAATGCCTTCACAAATAAAATCTGCAGGATAATTCTTTTCGAAAATTTCTTTGTTATTAAATGGATAATGAAATTGAGCATAAGGCATACTACCTGAATCGAACCAGGCATCAATTACTTCCGGCACTCTGTGCATTACTCCGTTACATTTCTCACATTTTAGTGTGATATCATCAACAAATGGTTTATGTAAATCCAGATTTTCAGGTACATTTTCTCCCATTTTTTTTAACTCATCAGCGCTTCCAATAGATTGAGTTGATTCGCAATTGTCACAAACCCAAATATTTAAGGGAGTTCCCCAATACCTATCTCTTGATAATGACCAATCTATATTGTTCTTTAGCCATTCATGAAATCTACCTTTTCCAACTTCCGGCGGGTACCAATTTATTTTATTATTATTTGCCAATAATTTTTCTTTATATTCTGACGTCTTTATAAACCAAGAATCCCTGGCATAATAAAGTAAAGGAGTATCGCAACGCCAACAATGAGGATAACTGTGCTCAATTTTTAATTTTTTTATTAATTTTTTCTGATTCTTTAAATCAATAATGATTTGTTCATCTGCATCTTTGACGAATTTATCTTTGTAATCAGTTACAATATCATCAAATTTACCACTTTTATTCACAGGACGAATAATCGGTAGATCATATTTCTTTCCTGCTTGATAATCATCTTCCCCAAAAGCAGGAGCAATATGAACAATGCCTGTACCATCACTCGTAGTCACAAAATCACCAGGAATCACATAGAAAGCTTTTTTATCGACCGGTACGAAATCGAAAAGTCTTTCATATTCCTGTCCCTCTAATTTATCGCCCTTAAATGTTTCCAAAATTTTAAATGAGCCTTCTTCAAATAAATCATTTATCCTTTCCTTTGCCATAATATAGTGATTATTATCTACATCGATTTTCACATAATCAATATCAGGATTCACTGCAAGAGCAACATTGGAAATTAGAGTCCAGGGAGTAGTGGTCCAAACCAGAAAATAAGTGTTATTCTCGCCCCTCTGTTTAATTCTGACGTATATAGATGGATCTTTTACATCTTTATAACCTTGAGATACTTCATGACTGGATAATGGCGTCTCACATCTGGGACAATAAGGCAATATTTTAAAACCTTTATATAAAAGGTCTTTTTTCCATATTTCTTTTAAAATCCACCAAACGGATTCGATATAATCATTTGTAAAAGTGATATATGGATTTGTAAGGTCAAGCCAATATCCAATTCTTCTTGTTAAATCATCCCATTCTTTTTTATAATGAAATACACTATTTTTACATTGTTTATTGAATTCATCTACACCTAATTTTTCAATATCATCTTTTCCATTGAGATTTAATGATTTTTCAACTTCAATCTCTACAGGTAAGCCATGTGTATCCCATCCGGCTTTTCTTTCTACCAGAAACCCTTTCATCGTTTTATAGCGGCATACTATGTCTTTAACTGTTCTTGACATAACATGATGAATTCCAGGTTTCCCGTTTGCTGTTGGCGGACCTTCATAAAAGACAAACAAAGGAGAATCTTTTTTCAGTTCAAGACTTTTTTCAAAGATATTATTTTCTTCCCAGAATTCTAAAATCTTTTTTTCTTTTTCTGCAATGTTTAATTTATTTGAAACAGGTTTAAACACTAAATATTCTCCAACTGTCTGGCCTCTGGTTACTTGGTTCTGGTTTCTGGCTACCGTTCACTGATTACTGATAACCCACTATTTAATAACCATTAATCGTTCTTCGTACAATGCTTTTCGCTTATCGAATATTTTAAATATTTTCTATTACATTTTTCATTATTAATGTTAATTTTGGCTCTGTATTCTTTGCCGTCTGAATAATCTCCTGAACATTTACGGGTTGCAGTGTATCAGGAAAACATTCGTCAGTAATCACAGACATACCAAATACTTTTAAACCACAATGAACGGCAACAATATTTTCCGGAACAGTGGACATCCCCACTACATCAGCGCCAATATTTCTTAAAAATCTGTATTCTGCCTTGGTCTCTAAATTAGGACCTGATACAGCCACAAATACACCTTTTTGTGTCTTAATACTATTATCCGATGCAACCTTTTCAGCGAGAGAAATAAGTTTATTGGAATAGGGCTCTGACATATCCGGAAATCTCGGACCAAATTCATCAAGGTTGGGACCAATTAACGGATTGTCTCCAAGTAAATTTATATGGTCTGTAATAATCATTAAGTCGCCACGTTTAAACTCCGGATTCATTCCACCAGCAGCATTTGAAATCAGAAGTGTGTGAATTCCCAGTTTTTTCATAACTCTCACAGGAAAAGTGATTTGTTTCATCGAATAGCCTTCATAGAAATGAAATCTTCCTTGCATGGCTACTACTTTTTTCCCACCCAATTGACCTAATATCAATTTCCCATCATGTGTTTCTACTGTTGAAATTGGAAAATGAGGTATCTCTCTGTATGGAATAAATTGTTCAACATCAATTTCATTTACCAAACTACCCAACCCGGTACCTAAAATAATTCCTATTTCCGGTTTCACTTTTGTTTTAGATTGAATATAGTTTAGTGCCTCGTTTATTTGACTTAAATATTCCATTGACATATTAATTATCCTTTTGAAGACCTTTTTCTTTTTTCTTTTTTTCTATTTCTTTCAGAATTCTTTCTTTTTCTTTTTTCTTTGATTCAATAAGTTTTTTGGTATCATCGAGTTCTTTGTCAAATTTGTCTTTAGATTTTGCAAACCTTTTATCCCGAACATTTTTAATTGCCATTTCTCTATCGCTATCATTCCCCATGGCACCAAAAAAATATGTTCCGCTCAAAGCCATCAAGATCATTGGGTATATTGGAGCAATCGCGCTAGTTGATTGTAATATTAATCCTATTCCAAATCCAACTGCTGTTCCAAGAGTGAATCCCCCCACCCCATAACCTAAAGTACGACTATAGCCTCTTTCGTCACCAATATTGGCTTCTGTTATTTCATTACCTTCGAAATCATAGAACTTATTCGATGTTTTTATTTTAGTAATGTCTTTATTTTCAAGGGTTTCAGCTTTGTGTGTCACTTTATCGATATATATTAATTTCTCAATATCCTTTTTTATAAACAATCCTTCATAAATTTTGCCACTATTTGTATAAATTAATAAGGATTGACCTTGTTCTGGTACACCCTTAATTAATTTTCCCTGTCCTGAACAGGCAATTATTGAAAAAAGTAATGATAAAATCAGAATTAATGATATTATTCTCTTCATAGTATCCCCTTACTATTTCACTCAGATTTTTTATTTATATCAATATCTTCGTCAAATATATTTTTAAATATATTTGCTCCCTCTTCTTGATTTGATTTTTTAATTGGCATTTGTTCTGCTGATAAAGTTTCATTTGGCGTTTTGATTACTCTTTTAGTTTGTGAAAAAACCTTTTTTGTACGATCTTTTAGTTTCGCCATATCAGCATCATCAAGTTCAAGTACTTCCAGCAATTCTAAATGAGAAGATAATATATGTCTTAAACGGGCAATTAATGAATCTTTTTGTGTTTGCAATGTTATCATTTCTTCACGCATTGTCTGAGAATCACGTTTTGCACTATCAAGCATTTCTGTTGCTTCTATTTCTGCTTCTTTTTTAATTAATGAAGCTTCTTTCTTTGAATTTTCTCTGCTTATATCAGAATTCTCCTGTAAATTCAACAGTGTTTGTTTTAAGGTTTTTTCGACTTCTTTGAAATTTTTTAATTCTGCTTCGAGTTGCGTTATTTTGATTTCAAAATCACTATTTTGATTTATTAAAGTTTCGTATTCATTTCCCAGCATTTCGAGGAAGGTATCCACTTCAATAGGATCATATCCACGCATCGTTTTTTTAAATTCCTGTTTATTTATATCAATTGGAGTAATTTTCACAAAAACCTCCTTAATTTCTGGGACCAAATATTGATGTACCAATCCTTAGCATATTACTGCCTTCTTTAATGGCAATTTCAAAATCACTGCTCATTCCCATTGAAAGATATTGCATTTGAAATTTTTCTAAATTCATTCTGTCAATTTTTTCATATATTTTTTTAAGTGCTGCAAATGATTTAGAGATTATTTCTATCTTATCTGTAAATGGCGCCATTGTCATTAAACCTTTAACTCTAATATTTTTTAATAAACTAATATCATTTATATCTTCCATTAACTGATTTTCATTAAAACCAAATTTGCTATCTTCGTGACTTGTATTTACTTGTAATAAAAAATCTGTCGTAATTTCTTTCGCTACACTTATTTGTGAAATTTTTTCCGCTAAATGTACACTATCCACAGAATGAATCAGCTTAACCTTGTTTAAAATATATTTAACTTTATTGGTTTGCAGATGTCCAACAAAATGCCAACCTGTTTTTATTTCTGGTATTTCGTATTTATCGAGAAATTCCTGAACCTTATTCTCTCCAAAATTTTTAATACCAGCATTTTGTGCTTCTATTATTTTATGTACAGGCTGTTTTTTTGAAACTGCAACAAGATTAATACTATCGGAATTAAAACCTGCACCAACAGCTAAATTTGCTATTTTATCATTGAGTTTGCGAACTCTATCATTAATCGATTCATTCATATACAATTAATAAATTTAAGGGTTTGTAAAATTAAAAGCAATATATCTAAAGTGTATTTAAAGCCAACAAATCTAATAATTTCTTAGGTTTACGAGAAATGATTATTAAAGATGATTAAGGAGTAAAACCTAAATTATTTAATTTAAAAATGAAATTTTTTCTATTTAGAAGAGGAAAAATATTACTTATCTTCAGATTGAATAATATCTTGCTGCTGTTGGAATCCTATGTTTTTTTGTTTTTGATCAATACCCTGAAGTTTTATCTCCCCGTATTGTTCCTCATATTTCTTGATGTTATCTTGTAGTGCAAGCATTAATGATTTTGCATGTTGCGGTGTTTTTATTATTCGGGCATATACTTTGGCCTTAGGTTTGCCCGGTAATACACGAGTAAAATCGAACACAAATTCTGCCGGAGAATGTGTTATTAATACTAAATTGGAATAAATTCCTTCAGATTCGGCTTCACCCAATTCAATATTTATCTGTTGCTGACCGGACTGCGGCATTTTTTGCATGATTGATTCTCCGTGTTATTGTTTTACAAAATCATTTTTGATAAATTGGAATTTTAATTTATACAAGCGTTTAATTTTTGTCAAGTTAAGTACTGCACACTATGGCTAGAATTCCTCAGGAAAAAATAGAAGAAGTAAGAACAGCAGCTGACATAGTTTCCTATGTTTCAAAATATGTTCGATTAAAAAAATCGGGGCGGAACTTCTTTGGGCTCTGCCCTTTTCACCAGGAAAAAACCCCGTCCTTTAGCGTTAGCCCGGAGAAAAAAATTTATCATTGTTTTGGCTGCCAAAAAGGTGGAGATGTCATTGGTTTTCTAATGGAAGTTGAAAAAATTTCATATATAGAAGCCATACGCAGAATTGCATTTGATTTAGGGATAAATCTTCCTGCAGAATCTGAAGATAGTTATTCAAAAGACAAAGAAGTTTATGATAAGTATTATAATTTGAATCAAATTGCCAAAGAATTTTTTGTTGAACAGTTTACAAAAGGGAAACAAAATCCAGCCAGGAGTTACATCCTAAATCGGAAATTAAAAGTAGATACAATCAAAAACTTTATGATTGGTTATGCGCCAAATAAATGGGATGTTCTGACAAATCATGAATCACTAAAAAATTCCAGCAAGGAGGATTTGGTTGAACTAGGATTAATATTTAAAAAGGACAACGAAAATAAATATTTTGATAAATTTCGAAATCGATTAATCTTTCCGTTTCAGAATATATCCGGCAGAATTATTGGATTTGGTGGTAGAAGACTCAACGAAGAAGATAATCCCAAATATTTAAACTCGCCGGAATCAAAAATCTATCAAAAAGGCTTGATTTTGTACGGGTTACACCAGGCTATTTCAGCAATCAGGGAGTTAAATACTGTAATCCTTGTAGAAGGATATTTTGACTTATTGAGACTGGTAAATTCAGGAATTGAAAACGTTGTTGCCTCGAGTGGAACAGCATTATCCGAAAATCAGGGGCGTTTATTAAAACGATATACATCCAATGTCATTATATCCTATGATAGCGATGAAGCAGGCCTTAAAGCGGCAATCCGCAATAGTGAAATACTTGAAAATCTAGATATGAGTATTTCAATCGTGCAACTCCCCGAGCCTCATGATCCTGATTCATATATTCTGGAATTTGGGAAAAATGCTTATCTGCAATTATTGAAAATGAAAAAAAATCCATTAGATATAAAACTTCTCAAATTTTATAAAGATTTCAGCAATCCAAGTCTGGATCAGAAAAATAAATTTATTGATGAAATAATTTATGAGCTGATTTCAGTACCTAATGAAGTGAGAATTGGTTTTTATCTGCATAAATTAGCCGAGAGCATGGAAATTACAGAATCATTGCTTGTTTCTCGTTTTAACAAACAGAAAAAGAATAAAAAGTATTTTAAGAGCAATCAAAAACAAGAGGAAGAAGAAGGCGAAAAGCAGGATTTAAGAATTAAAATGGGTGAATGGAAGGCAGAGGAAGGAATTCTATCCATCTTGCTTAAAGGTAGTGCTGATACAACGAAAGAAATATTAAACAGTTTAACGTCATCGGATTTTGAAAATGAGGATTACCGACAAATTTTCGATACGATAGGTCACCACTGGGAAGATAAAAATATCGTTAGTTTATCTCATTTACAAAATGAATTATCTGACGATCTAAAAGAAATCTTAATTGGTCTGTCTTTCAATGAAATAGAAAATATTAGTAAATTCACTAATGATTGCATTTATAAACTCAGAAAATGGCATTTGAATGCGCGATATGCTGAATTAAGGAGAATGTTACAGGAAGAATCGGACTCTGAAAAATCAGTGAATCATTATATGAATGAACTAAATAATTTAAAAAAGAAACTAATTGAAGTTGAAAACGGTCATCACAAATCAAAATTATAGTTTCAATCCCGGAGAAAAAGCATGAAAATAAGTGGATTTTCATTTGTCAGGAATGGCATTAAATTAGGATATCCTGTTACAGAATCAATCAGGTCAATTTTACCGATTTGTGATGAATTTGTTGTATCAATCGGTCAAAGTGAAGATGATACATTAGAACAGATCAAATCTATAAATGACCCTAAGATTAAAATCATAGAAACTAAATGGGATGACAAAATGTTTGTGCGAGGCGCTATCAATGCTTATCAAACTAATATTGCGTTAAAAGAGTGTAATGGTGACTGGTGTTTTTATGTTCAGGCAGATGAAGTTGTGCATGAAAAATATTTGCCGATTATTAAAGAAAATTGCGAAAAATACTTAAATATTAACGAAGTAGAAGGTTTGTTGTTTGATTATAAACATTTCTGGGGAAGCTTTAATAAATATCACAAAACACGTAACTGGTATCGCGCTGAAGTACGAATTGTTAGAAATCACATTGGGGTAGAATCATTTCAATCAGCACAGGGTTTTAGATTGGACAACAGAAAATTGAATGTAGTCAAAACCGATGCAGAAATATTCCACTATGGCTGGGTGCGACCACCAAAAACAATGACAAAAAAGAAAATCGCGCTTGATACTCTTCACCATGATAAAAATTGGGTTAAAGAACACAACCCGGAACCTGAAAAAGAATTCGATTATGGCAGTCTAAAAAATTGTGCAACATATTTTGATTCACATCCGGAAGTAATGAAAGAATTTGTTGAAAGAACCACCCCCTTAATTCATATTGACCCTAAAAGTAAAGAGAAACATAAACATGATAAACTTTGGATTAGAATTTTAAGCTGGTTAGAAAAAAGTATTTTGCATTACCAAATTGGTGAATGGAAGAATTACGTTTTAATCAAGCCTAAAGTGTAGTTAATGAAATATTTTTCCCGCCTTCCATGTTTTTACTATTACGTGACATTTGTCACACCAGAAGTTAATATAAAATCATTATATTTATACATTTAGATTATGATATACAGATATAAAGACTTTACTCCAAATATTGATAAAACAGCATTTATTGCTCCCAGCGCTGATGTAATTGGCGATATCAGCATAGGGAAGAATTCCAGTATTTGGTTTAATGTTACAGCCAGGGCAGATGTTCACTTTATCAAAATTGGAAATGAATCAAACATACAGGATAATAGTGTATTGCATGTAACTAATGGCATATTCCCGTTAACCATAGGAGATCGGGTAACTATCGGACATGGCGTCGCTTTGCATGGATGTACAATTGGAAATGCAACATTGGTCGGTATTCATGCAACAATTCTTGACGGCGTTGAAATTGGTGAATATTCTATAGTTGCTGCCGGATCACTGGTAAGAGAAAGTAAGTCATTTCCATCTGGCGTATTAATAGCGGGAAATCCTGCTCAAGTGAAACGGGATTTAACCGAAAAAGAAAAAAACAAAAACTTAAGATATGCAAGCAATTATGTCGAGTATAGCAAAACATATTTAGACAAGGG